>CANROK010000053.1 GCA_947632205.1 uncultured Bacilli bacterium | reverse complement strand
CACACCTCTAACTATATATAATTATATCATTAAAAGAAAAAAGGAAGAATATTCTTCCAAGTAAATAACTAATCTTTTTTGCTTTTCAAATAAAAATATATTGGGTAGTTAAATACGCAAATAAGTAAACCTATAATACCTGTTACGATACCAATTAGTAAATCAATTTTGGATGGATCTCCAACCATAACTTTACTCATACCAAAGCCCATTACTAATGCTCCAATTATTCCTATAAACCAAGTAAATACAATTCCCCAATTTATAGGTGCGTGTTCCTTTTTAGGATGATTTTTGCGATACACAGGAATAATGCAAAGTAGAATAATAAATCCTAAAATTGCTACTACAACACCTGATGCAAATAAATCCCATTCTGGTATTAAACACATACACATACCAATTGCAAATACTAAACCACCAATAGTTCCTAAAATAATTTCTAATAAAGTTTCTTTTTTCACTTTTACCTCCATATAACTTTATTTATTTAATTTTTCTTTAATTTCTTTTTGGATTTCTTCTGTTGTTTTTGAATATTTATGTTGTTCTTGTTGTCTTTCTTCTTGTTCTTTTTGTAATCTTGCTTTTGCTTCTTCTATTGTTTCACCATCTTTTTTTAAGAAAGTATCGACAAATTTATCTTCAACTTTCTTATATCCTCCAACAACTGTGTTCTCAACTGCTTTGTATCCACCAACAACTGCTTTTTCAATTTTCTTATTAGCATCTCCGATTTTAGACATATAATCACTCCTTTCAATAATTAGACACTTGTCTTTTTTTAACAATTTTAGTATAATCATTACGAAAGAAAAATACAATCAACAATTTATAAACATTTGTCCAATTAAAAGGAGTGAATATATGAACACACCAAATAATAAAAGAAAAAAAGAAACCAGAGATAAAATTAGTAAAGTATTTATAACTTTATTACAAACCAAAGAAATAACTGAAATATCCGTTACTGATATTTGTAAACTTGCGAAAATAAATCGTTCTACTTTTTATGTTAATTATCTTGATATTTATGATTTAAGAGACAAAATTGGTCAAGAATTAGAGCAAGAAGTATCATTTTTATATCAAGAAGAAAAAGATACTCAAAACAATTCAAATGATTTTTTAAAACTTTTCAGGCATATAAAAGATAATCAAATTTTTTATAATACCTATTTTAAACTAAAAATGGATCAAAACTTTATCATCAAAGAATATGATTATAACTTATCAAAAGAATTATACGATAATAAATATATAGATTATCACATGGAGTTTTTTAAAGCAGGACTTAATGCCATTATTAAAAAATGGCTTCTTAATGGATGTAAAGAATCACCCGAAGAAATAGAATATATATTAAAAAGCGAATATTCAAACAAAAAATAATACCAAGCATTAAAACTTGATATTATTTTTTATTTACTTATATCTTTGGAATAGTATTCAACTTCTATAATTGTACCATCGGGATATTTTTCTATTCCTTTTTTTAAATATTCAGTAAAACCAAAGTGTTCATAAATTTTTTTATTTTTCTTATCCGTTGGTTCTACACCCACTGTTACTTTTGTATAACCTTTATTTTTTAAATCATTTAACATAAATTTCATTAATTTAGAAAAATAACCTTTTCCTTGATATTCTTTAATTGTTCTAAATGCCGAAAGATAAACTATATTCGTATCTACTAACATATCACTATTTTGAACAATTTTAGGATTTATATTGGCAGTTGCTTCACATATTATTTTACCATTTAAAATTCCATAGTATGGTATTAAATAACCTTTTTGATAATGTTCAATATTTTCTTTTTTCCAAATAATCCAATTATTTTTATTATCTTTACTATGCTCTATTTCATAATCCCATTTTGTATTCATTTCTTTTAAAGAAGCAATTTTACAAACATAGCCATCCATATCAATTCCTCGCTTATCTAACAAATTTATTTTAATACGTAAAACTAGTTAATTATTGATTTTAATAATGAAATAAATTCTTCTTGAGTAATATTTTCCGTTTCTATATCAAAATTATATCCCTTAATTTCAAATTCGGCAAAATATATTTTTTGATAATTATATATTAATAATTCATAATCATTGATATTAGATTTTTTAGCATCTTTTTCATTAAAATAATAATCTCTTATTGGTTTCTCTGTTTTAGAAAAAGCCATTCTAATATTTCTATCTTTTCCTTCATTATAATAATTATAAACATAAGAGTTTAAATGAGTATATTCTCCGGATTTTTCTTCCTTTGTAAAAAGAACATATGCCTTTGTTTTATCTAAATCTTCTGGAAGTTTTAATCCATTACCATCTATTAAAATATCAGGCCATAATATAGCTAAATCACTAAATTCTGTTTTTACATCAACATCAAGCAAATGTGGTTCACTTATTTTATTAAAATTTAAATTATTCTCTTTATCCACATAAGTTGGATTATTTAAAGATATATTTGAATTATTCTTATATAATATAATTATTCCCACAATTACAACTAGACAGATAGGAATTAAAGACCATTTTACATACTTATTCATTTTTTTATTATTCCTTTCATATTCAGCAAGTATTTGTTTTTTCATTCTCTCTTTATCAAAATCAAATACTTCTTCTTTTATTTGCTTTTTAAACATTTTCATCACTCCTTTGTTTCACAACATTTTTAAGTTCTTTTAATGTTCTATACAAATAATGTTTTACATTTGATTCACTTATGTTTAATTCTTGGGCTATTTCTTTAATACTCATATTTAAATAATAATAAAGATAAAATATTTTAGAAATTATTACTTTTTTATTTTTTAAATAATCCCAAATAAATTTTAAATCTTCCTTTGTTATTAATTCTTTTTGAATATCTATGTCATCTTTAATTGTCTCTAATAATTCTATATCTTCTTTTTTAGAAAATATTGATATGATTTTAGCTTTATAATTAAATCTATAATATTCTTTAATTTTATTTTTAGCAATTCCCATAACATAAGCATTAATATTATTATAAGTAATTTTTTTGTTTAAACCTTTTAATAATTCCAAATAAATATTTTGAACTATATCTTTTACATCTTCAATATTAGCACAATTACAAATAACATATTTTAAAATATTATCATAAGTTTCATTATAAATTTTATCAAATGTTTTTAAGGTTTCTTGATCGATCATTTTCATTCACCTCACTATTATAGTTGTAATTTTTCCTAAAAAAGTTCCATATTTTTAAAAAAAGCAAATTACTTTTCATAATCTGCCAAGAATAATTTAAAATAATATATTTAATTAAAGCCAATTTTCTATTGTACTTTTAGCGTTAATACATTCACTACCTTTTATAGCAATAAAATCATTTATAACTGCTCCCTTACAAATTTTTCTAATGTCATCAACAACATTGGCAAGGCCAGATCCTTCATGAGTTGTTACAATTCTAATCGTTTTTCCTGTAAAATCTAAATCTTTAATTGCTGTTTCTATTTCTGGAGCATAGCTTCCCCAATAAACAGGAGTCATTATATAAATAACTTCGTATTGAGAAATATCATCTATCTTATTTTTTATCAGAGCATTACCTACTCTTAATTTTGCTTCTTCTATACATTTATTATATTCTTTACTATATGGTACTAATGGTTCTACTTTAAAAATTTGTGCTCCAATGATATCTCTTACATACTCAGCGATATATTCAGTATTTCCTTTATCAACATATCCTACAGCATAGTTTTCATCAGCTCTGGAAAAATAAATAACTAAACTTTTTTTATTTCTTAATTCACTCATATATTCTTCTCCTTTTACATTATAATTATAACATCATTACTAAATTATTTAAACATAGTTAATTTTTAGTTTCTATTCTTTTTTTCTTATATTCTTTCTCTAACTCTTTTAAACTCTTCTTTGGTGTAGGTAAATCTTCTGGCATTGTTCCACCTAACCTCTTTATTGTATTTCGTACTTCTTTTCCCACTTCATAATGAGCTTCATTGGCTTTATTTTCCGTTTTAATATTTTCTCTTTTTAATTTTTGCTCTGTTTGAGAAATTCTAAATAAATTAGCAGCAAGCTCTTCAAGTCCCATATTATCTAAAATATCTTCTCGATATCTTAAGCTCTTTCTTTTAGCAATATCATCTGCTGTTTCACCATTATATAATCCTTTATAACCACAATTATGAAATTTATCAAAATTTTTAACACCAGCATTTTTAGCAGCTTTATTCAACGAATAATTTCCTTTTCTTGTTAAATCTCTTTGATAAAATCTTTTTTCATCTTCACTGAGTTGACTATATTCTTTTTCGTTTATTTCTTGTTTTCTAGTTTGAATAGCAAAGTATGTTTGACCAAGTGCTACTGGTTCTTTTTTAGGATTTGCATTTTGAACTATTAAATAACATGCATATCTAGATAAATGATAATCATTAATTTCTTTTGAAGCTCCTTTAGGCATTTTGATCGTTTTCCTGACCTCAGGAAAATGATCAACAACTACACTATTACTATTTTCACAAGCAATCATTGCTTGTTTTATAACTTTATGAAAATTTTCCCATTTACTATATTCTAAGACTTGCATTAATTCTCTTGCTTCCCAATACTCTTCTCCATATTCATTAATATGTTTTATACTTTCAAACATTGTCATTTCATTTTCATCTACTAAACAATTATTTTTCTCCATATTAACCCTCCTGATTTTTCTTTTAATTAATTGTTTTTTTATCATATGATCATCTGATAAAAGCATTATATTATATAAAACATTTGTTTGCAAATAGATTTTTAAAAAAAGATAAAAATTTTAACAAAATTTATCTTTTTAGTAATATTATCTTAAAACAATGTTACTCATTTTTATAAGAATTTATTATTTCTTTATACTCTTTTATTTGCAAATTAAGTTCAGCAATTTTATCTTCATATTCGGAAAATTCAATTTCATAATTTGTAATTTCATTTTCTAATTCAGTAATTCTTTGTTGATAATAATCTATTTGACTCATACTTGCTTGTTCATTTCTAAAGTAATTATCTCTGTTATTTTTTAATTTTTCTATATTATCTTTTGAAGCATAGACAATAACTTTTACCTCATTACTTATTGGTATTATCTTTTTATTATTTATATTTTTTATAAATTCTTTTACTAATTTAAGTGGATTAGTACAATCAGTCCAAACATAAATACCAGAGTTATCTTCTTCACCATTATGTTTATATAATTCATAATATTTATTAATTTCATATTCAACTCTTATATTATTAATATCTACTTCAACATATTCAATATCATTATTATATAAATTAAAGAATGTATTTTCTTTCATATCATACTCAACAGGTACAATTCTTAACATTGAATCATTCTTATTCATAATATTAAAATTAAGAGTACCAATTAATATAAGACCAATACCACAACCAAAGAAAGCTAATGATATTATAAAACTCCAAATCATTTTCTTCTTATTATTTTTTCTATCAAAAACAAAATTTAATATTATTAATAACACTATGGTGATAATTACTATTGATGATATAATGGTGGTAAGTAATCCCCAAAAGAATAAACCAGTTTTAAAAACTAAAAATGATAATATAAAACTAATAAATAATAATATTAACATACCACAAACAAAGAATGCCAAACATAAAGCAAAAAATTTAATTATAGCTATAATAAATTTAAATAAACTATTTATAAATTTATACTCACTATGTTTAGGATCCCTAATTATTATTTTGTTTTCATTTTTTCTAAATAATATTTTATTTTTATTATCAATTTTTTCTTGTTTTTCTAAATCGTTTTCAACATTAGCTTTTTCTATATTTATATTTTCTTTACTAACACTTTCTTTTAATTTTTCATAATAATCTAAATATCTAGTTTTAAATATATGGATAAATATAACGAATAACACTATAAAACACAATAGTGCTAAAACATATGTTAAAAAATGATTTATAAATAGTTGAATTTTATTAGGTAAAATGATTAGTAAATCATATAATACACTATGGCCAATATTAACAACTGCATAAAAGATACAAAAAAATATGCCAATAATAATTGCCTGTTCAATTAAACATTTAATTTTACTTTTAAAGCTCATATTACTAAATAAATTAACTGTATCAGTTATAAATTTTAAAAAGTCATCTATTGTTTTATTTAACTTCTTTTTACTTTCTTCTTCACCTTTAACCTCTTTTATATCTTTATGTAATAAATCATCTATATTTAAATCAAATTTATTACACAAAGCAATAATTTTATCCATTTCAGGATAAGCTACTCCCGATTCCCATTTTGATATAGCTTGTCTTGATACTCCTAGTTCAAAAGCTAATTGTTCTTGTGAAAGATTTTGTTCCTTTCTAATTCTTTTTAAATTTTCTGAAAATTGATTGTTCATATTTTTCTCCTTTCACAAATATATTATAATTTCTACTGGTTGCACACTACCATCTTTAGGTTGTTTTTTGTAAAAAAATGGTTGCATTTAATAAAATGTTACTTAATATATTAACATAATTTTAAAAGTTTTTTAATTTCTAATTAAGATTGTTCTTATTTTCTATTTTTTCTTTTTCATCTATATATTTATAGTTCAATTTATTTCTATTAGTAACAACTGATTCACCAAGTAGATTTTCAATTTCATCTCTTGTATTTTTAGCAACTTGTCCACCTGCATGAGCAATCTAAATATTTTCCTTTAATCCTTTAGGTTTTGTTTTATTGGCTAATCTTTTTGTTACTTCTTCACTTATATCTGTTAAAGACATTTCTATATTATCCATATTATCACGAAGTGCCTCTTTACGAAGGCCTTTAAATTCTTTATACTCTTTAGCGGTCATCCCAGACCAAGTTTTATATATTTCAATGGTTAATATAGCAAATTCTTTGCTTTCAGTAATACCATTTTCTTTCCATACATCTGTAAGTTCTTTTCTATCTTGAATACTTTGTATTCTTTTAGTAATCCATCTTGAGCTTTAAGTTTCAAAGTGTGACAATTTGTCACGGTTTCATTTCCTTCTTCTCTTAATCGTTGTTTCAACTTTCGCCAGTATGCTTGTTTATCTTTACTTTCTGATATAATCCCTACTAAGTCTACAACACTAATGTAATATTTTTCACTTTCCTTATCCCAAATTGTTCTAATTGTTTCATTATTAAATATTTTATTTACTAAATTCATTTTATCTTGATTCATACAAAACCTCCTATAATATAATCAAGTATTGTATATACAAAACTTCTTTTTTATAATTTTTTTCTATTAACCAAATTTTAAAAGGTTCTCTCTTTAATCCAAAATGACACTATTCATTTTATATATCGATATGTAAATTTAATTCTTCTTCAGTTGGTAATTCTTTTAAAATTTCAGGTGGTAAATATTCTGATAATTCATATGAACTAACTCCAATAGGTTTATGTATATCTTTTAAAGCATATTCAACCGAAAATTTATCTTTATCTCGACAAAGTATTAA
>CANROK010000052.1 GCA_947632205.1 uncultured Bacilli bacterium | reverse complement strand
TTCTAGTTGATTATTATACTATTTTATTATAAAAATACATAATAACCTGGGGTCACTATGTATTATAAAAAAATATTATTTTCATAACTTATATTTACATTGTTTTTTTCATAGTCTATAATATAAATAGGTGATATAAATGAAATATTATTGCATAGGTATTAAAGGAGCTGGTATGTCTACTTTAGCGCAAATATTATATGATTTAGGTAATGATGTATCTGGCTATGATGAAGTTACTGATTATAAATTTACAGAAAAAGGATTACATGATCGAAATATTAAAATATATAATGATGATAATCATGAAATAGATAAAGATACAATTGTAACTTATTCTGTGGCAGTTCCTTTAACAAATAAAGAAATGGTAAGAGTTAAAGAGTTAGGTTTAACTATCAAAAAATATAATGAAATAGTTGGCGAAATTACTAGTAAGTTTAACACTATTTGTGTAGCTGGAACTCATGGTAAAACAAGTACTTCTAGTATGGTTAAACATCTTTTAGAGGGAATTAATCCATCTTATTTTATTGGATCAGGAAATGGTCACATTGAAAAAAATAGTAATGTTTTAGTTATCGAAAGTGATGAATTTAATAAACATTTTTTAACATATCATCCCACTAATACAATTATTACAAACATAGAAGAAGAACATATGGAATGTTACAAAGATTTAAATGATATTATTAATACATTTAGTAAGTTTGCTAGTAAAACTAAAAAATATATTGTTGCTTGCGGTGATAATGCTAATACTCATAAATTAAAAGTAAATAATAATATTATCTATTATGGTTTTAATAATGATAATGAATATATAGTTAAAAATAATATAGTAACTAAGGATGGTGAAGAATTTGATTTATATCATCATAATAAATTACTTGAACATTTTAAATTACCTATCTTTGGTACGCATATGGTTTTAAATGCCACTGCTGCTATCATTATGGCACTAAATTATAATGTTAGTATAAATGATATAAAAGATAGATTAAAGACATTTAAAAACGAAAATAGACGGCTTTCTGAAAGTATTGTTAAAGATACAATAATAATTGATGATTATGCCCATCATCCAACGGAAATTAAAGCCACTATTGATGCTATAAGAAGAAAATATCCAGATAAAAGATTAGTTGTGGTATTTAAGCCAAATACTTATTCAAGAATAAAAGATTTTAAAGATGATTTTATTAATTCCTTAAATTTAGCTGATAAAGTATATTTAACTAATGTTGATTCTAATAGGGAGATTCAAAGTGATTATCCAGGTATCAATTCTTACTTAATAACTGATGGCATTAAAGATGCTGAAATTATTTTGGAAGATGATGTAACAACATTAAAAAAGGAACATGGATCAATTGTTGCCTTCTTAAGTTGTGCCAGTGTTAGTCATTTGATTGAGAACTTTACTAAATTATTAAATGAGGATAAATAATGAAAATTTTAGCCGATACTATAAGACCAGAAAAATTATCTGATATTGTTGGTCAAGATCATTTAATTGGTAAAGATAAAATATTAACTAATTTAGTAAAAAATAAAAAGATATTTTCGATGATATTATATGGTAAACCGGGAACAGGCAAAACCAGTATTGCCTATGCTCTATCCAAAGAACTTGGCTTAAGAACTAAATTTTTAAATGCCACAGTTAATAATAAAGAAGATTTTGATAACGCCATTAATGAAGCTAAATTCTACGGTGATTTAATACTAGTTGTAGATGAAATACATCGTATGAATAAAGATAAACAAGATTTATTACTACCCTACATTGAAAATGGAACAATTATTTTAATAGGTCTTACGACAAGTAATCCTTATCATAAAATAAATCCAGCGATTAGAAGTAGATTACAAATATTTGAATTACATGAACTTAGTGAAAATGATATTATAACTGTTTTAAAAAAAGCTCAAAAAAGTTTAGATGGAATTACAATAGATAATAAATCAATAAAAAGAATAGCTACTCTATCAAGTGGTGATGTTCGTAGTGCTCTAAATTTACTAGAAGTTGCTTACTACTCAGCTAGTAACCATCATATAACTGAAGAAGTAATTAAAAATATTAATTCTAAACCAGTATTCTTCCATGATAAAAATGAAGATGGTCATTATGATGTTTTAAGTGCTTTACAAAAATCTATTCGAGGTAGTGATGTGGATGCTACTCTTCACTATATTGCAAGGTTAATTGAAGTTGAAGATTTAGATAGTATTTATCGTCGTTTATCTGTAATAGCATACGAAGATATAGGGCTTGCTAATCCGGGAATTGGTCCCAGATTAGATGCAGCGATTAATGCCTCAGAGCGAGTTGGTTTACCAGAGGCAAGAATTATATT
The DNA here is from genome assembly GCA_947632205.1 of uncultured Bacilli bacterium. Lineage (GTDB taxonomy): Bacteria > Bacillota_I > Bacilli_A > RF39 > UBA660 > SIG200. The sequence goes on along the minus strand of CANROK010000052.1, from coordinate 5,276 downwards.
AAGTGAAATAGCGATAGAAATGGCCTTATCACCTAAAAGTAATAGTGCTGTTGTAGCTATTGATAATGCATTAAATGATATTCATAAAGGTAGTGTTGGTAATATTCCTAAACATATTATAAATGGTAATCCAGATTATAAATATCCTCATAATTATAAAAATGATTGGGTATTACAACAATATTTACCAGATAATTTAAAGAATGCTAAATATTATTATAAAAAAGATAATTTAGTCGAAAATAATTTAAATAAAGTTCATGATGAAATGAGGAAACAATGAAAATAACAATAATTGGAACGGGAGCATATAGTTTAGGTATTGGCTTAATGCTTAGTAAAAAAGATAATAATGAAATTGTATTATGGACTGAAAATAAAGATAATGAAATAGAATTTAATAGTACTCATAAATTACAACATATTTTTAAAAATGTTTATTTTCCCAATAATATTAAAATAACTTCTAGTTATGAAGACGCTCTAAAAGATACTAAATTAATATTTTTAATTACGGGAGCTAAATATATTCAAGATGTATGTAATAATATTAAACCATTTTATAAAGATACACCAATATGTATTGCCTCTAAAGGTATTCATGATGATACTTTAAGTACACTATCAACCGTAGTAAAAAACATTCTCAAAACTAAAAATATATGTGTAATATCTGGTCCAACTTTTGCTATTGATTTAATTAATAATGAACCAACGGCTCTTGCTATTGCCGGTTATAATAAAAAAACTATTAATTTGGTTAAAATAAATCTTCAAAATGATACTTTAAAATTAAGAGTATCAGGTGATATTATTGGTATTGAACTATGCGGTAGTATTAAAAATGTTATTGCCATTGCCTCAGGTATTATTAAGGGCTTAGGTTATTCTGAATCAACGCAAGCATTCTTAATTAATGAATCTGTACATGATATTAAAAATATATTATATGCTTTAGGAGGTAGAAAGAAAACTATTTTATCTTTTGCAGGTATTGGTGATTTACTATTAACTTGTACTAGTACCAAGTCACGTAATTATTCTTTTGGATATATTATTGGTAAAAACAATAATAAGAAAGAAAAAGAAAAATATTTAAATAATAATACAGTCGAAGGATATTATGCATTAGATTCAATCTATAAATTACTTAAGAAAAAAAGAGTTAAGATACCTCTAATAACTCTTATTTATGATATAGTTATGAATGATAAAGATCCTCGTAGTTTAGCAACATTCTTAATAACTAAGCCATAGTAATTATATCATTGATAATATAATTAGTAATTAATAAGCCAGCAACTCCAGGAGTAGTAATTAATGAAGAAATTACTACTCCTTTTTTTATTGGAACTTCATCACTGTATACTACTGGTATTTTGCTATTTAAATAATTATCTTTAACTAATTTTCTTAATTTTTTGGCTAAAGGATCATTACTTGTTTTATCTAATCTAGATAATTTAATTTTAGTAGCATCTAATCTATTACCTACTCCCATTGAAGATATAATCTTGATATTATTAATACTCGCAAATTTAATTAATTCTAGTTTAGTATTAATACTATCACAAGCATCAATTATATAATCATAATCTTTATCTAGAATATCCATATTATCTTTATTTAAAAATAAATTAATTGCTTTAACAGAAATATCTGGATTAATTTCTTTGGCCATTTTTAAAGCTACATCCACTTTATTTTTATCTATGGTATTTAAATTGGCAATTAGTTGTCTATTTAAATTAGATAATTCAACTTTATCTTTATCAATAATAGTAATATTTTGGATACCACTTCTAATTAAAGAGAAGAAAACAAAACTACCTACTCCTCCAACTCCAACTAATAATATTTTTTTACTTTTAATTAATTTTAAATTATCTTCTCCAATTAATTTAATTATTCGATCATACATAAAAACTCCATTAAAAAACCTAGTGGTAGTTATTTTGATAAAGCCCGCGCTCTGGCAGGTGGTAGAACACATATCAAGTATTAGGATCCTAGCACAAATTAATGGCTAGTCTTCAACACAACAAGATAATTAGTTCCCCAATATATCAATTTAGTCGGTTTTATATGAATAACTTACCTTTCTAGGTAATTTTATTATAACACAGTTTTTAATATTTATACATATCTATTAGTTAATTTGACATGTTTTTGTAAATAAAAAGTACTTATTAATAGTACTTATTTCCAACATCCTGATACATCACAGTTTGATGAATATGGCATTGGATTAGGCATCTCTAATTTTATAATCATCGGTATTTTGAATGCTCCACCAAAACCAACACATGTACCTGGTTGCAATACTTTTTGCTTTTCAACAATGTCACTAGAAATATTTGGAAGCATTTCTTCAATATATTTTATATCTAAAGGATGGGTCATTTTAAATATTAAGAAATTACTACATTGAGCAATTACCGTATCACTTATTTCAACAGGTCTTTGACTGATAATATCTAATATTACACCATATTTACGTCCTTCTTTAGCAATACGATCAAAAATATTATAACCAATTAAGAAAGTATCATTATCTTTTTGAATATACCTATGGGCTTCTTCTAAGAATAAATGGAATGGAATACTAGCCCTTTTTTCTAAAGATTTAGAATATTCAAATAATAAACGGCAGAATATTTTAACTATTACTTTAGCATAAACATCATCAATATCTTCTAAGTTAATATTAATAATTTGCGCTTTATATTCATTTTTCATAATAAGGGATTGAATATATTCCTCAATTGGAATGTGTTTAACTCCAGAAAAGTAACTACCCACTTTACTAGTCATTATCGTATTAAGACGAACTTTTAAAATGATGGAATCACCATATAAATTATCATTATGTTGAAAGCCCTCACTAATTAAAGTAAATTCTAATGCTTTAGCAAAATCATTTAGAGTATAATAAGCATCAGTTGGTACACTCCATTCCGTTTTATCATCCATTATATGTTGTAAAATATAATCTGTAATTAAAACACTTTCACCAAAATTACCATGAGCATCAATTTCAAAACATTCACTAAATACTCTTTGATATCCTACCCCTGGTATTACAGTATCAAAATTAAATTCAGGTGTATTACATACTTCAATTATTGTAAAAATTTCATTTTTCTTATTAGCAGTCGTCTCATTACTAAACAAAATGGCTAGTAATGCTTTAGCAATTAAATGATTTTTTAATCTTCTACTCTCTTCATTTTCTTTACTAAATATTTTAGCAAGTTTAATAGTATTTTCAATAATTGGCAATTGAGAGTGTGAACTGGCTTGTAGAAGTAAGGCCCAGTCATCTAAATTTAATAAATGAAGTGGTATATCAAGGCGAAAATCGTCCTCATCAGTTGGATTAGTAGTAATAAATTTATAATTATAACTTGCATTTATACTATTTAAAGAATGAAAGGCATTTTTATATTCACCATAAGCATCAAATATAAATAAATTGGCATTAACAGGATTCATAGCTTTGTTACTAAAAATATTTTGAACTATTCTTGCTACCCCACAAGATTTACCAGAACCAGAGTTACCAAATATGGCTAAATGATTAGAAAATAAATCATTTATATTAGGACAAACTTTGAAATTTTTATAAATAGCTGAATCTCCTAAAATAAAAGTTTTTTCATTATAAGTACCCACTAATTCCATCAGTTCTGCCCCATTTACCACTCTTATAGTAGAACTAAGTAATGGTTTTCTTAAAACACCATTTAAATATCTTGTACCTTGATATTCACCAAGGAATCTTATTTTTATTACTTCGTCATTAAGTTCAATAACTTCCCCTAAAATTCTTTGATTAGGAGCTTCAAAAATTACATGAACATTCATTAAATCAGCAACAACGTCCCGTGACATTTTATTTTCTACATGGGCAATATTGTCATTAATATATAATATTTTACCAAACATACATCTCATCCTCTTTATTCTATAAACTATTTAAATTATAACTTAATTTTCTTTAACTATCAATATTTAATTTCCATTATAATGATCGTAAACATTAAAATTAACACTGTATTTTTGAATCTTATCTAATACTCTTTGGGCATCCTTATCATAAACTACAACTGGACTATAATCATTAGTATTCGTAACACTTGAAACTCTTGCAGGATAAATGTTTACTTTAGTGTTCATTATCTGTTTATCTTTAAAAGTAAATATAATATTAAAAATCATAGTATCTTTATCTTTAGGATTTTTATTTCCCCCAAATGAAAAATTAGCTAAACTATACACAATATATTTATCATTATAAACTTCTATTCCTTGTAAAACATGAGGATGATGGCCAAGAATTAAATCAGCACCATTATCAATAGCATAATGGGCTAAATATGTTTGAATAGCACTTTGTTTATAATCTTTTTCAATTCCCCAATGAAAGGAAATAATTATAGCATCAACATCTAATTCATTTAATCCATTAATAACAGCATCAATTTTATCAGTACACTTTTTATCTTCAATACAATGAATACCACCCATGCCTATTTTAACGTTATCTTTTTCAAAAACATAAAAATAATCATAACCGATAAAATTTATTTTAGCATTATTTAAAGTATTTATAGTATCTTTATAACCAGTTTCACCATAATCTTTAATATGATTATTAGCAATATTAACAACTTCTATACTGCTATTATTTAACATAGAAACATAATTAAATGGGGCTTTAAAATTAAATTTCTTTGGGGTTTTAACATCATAATTAGTAAAGGTCGTTTCTAAATTAGCAAACGTTAAATCATCTTGTAAAAAAATATTTTTAACTCCTTTAAAAAAATGATCTTCCCCATATTTATCATAATAATTATTGAAACTATTATTATAGCCAAAGTTATCATCGTATCCAATTGTGCAATCTCCAACAGCATTTATATTTATTGTAGTAATATCTTGTTTAGAAACTATTGGATTTATAACTTCAAATTTAGTATTTTTACCCTTATTAATCTTTATATTATTATTTAAAATACTATAGAAAAAAACTGATACACAAATTAATAATAATGTTCCAATAATACATTCAAAAACAATATATTTATTTTTCAACTCTAATCACCACTTTACACTTTACATATAAAGTATATCATATTTATAAAATAATGCAATTATTGGTATTTAGATAAATAAAAAAGCATTTACTTATGCTTCCGGAGTTTGACAGTTAGTGATTTTCAAAATATCTAATTACCCCTTTTGCATAAAGGGTTTTATTATGTCAAGTT
>CANROK010000051.1 GCA_947632205.1 uncultured Bacilli bacterium | reverse complement strand
AACTGTTTTTAAAATTTTGAGTGTTTTCTCTTTTATTTTAGAAAAAATTTATTTTCCCACATCTAGTTTACTACATCGGCTTCCTACATCATTTTGAATATATAATGATAACATATTATTAGATGCTAATTCTTTTAACTCAAAACTATTATTATTACTATTATTATTATTTTTTTCATCATTAGAAGCTTTTTGAGTCATAAAAAGTAAATAACTTCCTAAAAGGCAAATTATTACTAAAACAAGACTCATACCTATAATCATTGCCTTACTATTTTTATTTTTCATATCATCACCCTTATACCTTATACTTAAATTAAGTATAAATCATTTTAATTAAATGTGCAATGTTTCATTATAATTTGTTTTTTAAACATTTAAAAATGTCCAAATATATCCACTTTTTTATTTTATTAATAAATTAACATATATAATAAGCACAAGAAAGTGAAGTATATGGAAAAATTAAAAAATTTACGGGAAGATGCTAATTTAAGGCAAGAAGATATTGCTAAGATCTTAGGAATACATAGATCTACTTATACCTCTTATGAGATAGAAAGAGACATTATGCCCATAAATCATTTAAATACACTTTGTAATTACTTTAATGTTTCTATTGATTACGTTCTTGGTATTTGTAAAGAAAAGAATTATCCTAATAATAGGAAAAACATTGATAAAAAGCTTTCACTAACTAGAATTAAAAAATTTCGTAAAGATAATAAATTAACTCAGAAAAAAATAGCTGAAATTTTTAAAATATCGAGAAGTACTTGGACTGGCTATGAATATGGAAAATTTCAAATACCTACGCTTATTTTATTTACAATTGCTAAAAAATATCATTTAAGTATCGATTATTTACTAGGTAAAATAGACGAATATTAATAACATATTACTATACTTTTTCATAAAATACTATGAAGTATGAAAGGATGGTTTAATGTCTAAAGGAATACTAACAGCAAGAGAACAAGAAGTTTTTGAATTACTAGTACTTAATAAAACAACTAAAGAAATTGCTGATAACTTAAATATTAGTGAAAAAACTGTACGGAATCATATATCAAATACAATGCAAAAATTAGGAGTAAAAAGTCGTGCTCAAGCTGTCGTTGAATTACTTAAATTAGGAGAATTAACAATTTAATTCTCTTTTTAAATGTTTTAAATTTTGACCTTAATAATATAATTTATTAAGGTGGTTATTATGCTTAAAAAATTTGCCTATAAAAAAATGTTTATTATCTTCTTATCCTTTATTATTTTATTAATTGTTTATTTTTTTCCTAACCAAGAACATCCTAGATTTAATACTACCCTAACATATCAAAATCCTCAAACTATGCCTATTTATTTAATTGATAATAATAATTTAGTTTCGCGTTTTGAAGTTATTAAAAAAAGTGATAATGTTTTAGATTTAATTGAGGAAATTATAGATAACTTAACTATTAATGGAAAAGATAATAATTATATACCAGATAATTTTAAAAAAATAATTCCTGAAAATACTAAAATAATTAACAAAGATTTAAGTGATGGTTTACTTAAAATAAATTTTTCTAAAGAATTATTAAATATTTCACTTGAAAATGAAGAAAAGATGCTAGAAGCCATTATTTATTCTTTGACAGAAATAAAAGATGTTAAAAAAATAATGTTATTTGTTGAAGGAGAACAACTTACTAAACTTCCAAATAGCCAAAAAACTATTCCTAATACTCTTGATAGAAATTATGGTATTAATAAGTTGTATAATTTAACTAGTATGAAAGATATTAATAAAGTTACAACATATTATGTTAGTAAAATTGATAACATATCATATTATACTCCTATTACATCTTATACTAATACCAAAAAAGAAAAAGTAGAAATAATTATTGAAAAATTAAAAGCATCTCCAACTTATGATACTAACTTAATTAGTTATTTAAATGCTTCAGCCGAGCTTTTAAAATATGAAATATTAGAAAATAGCATAAATTTAAGTTTTAATAATGAAATACTAAATTTAAATGATAATTCTATTATTGAAGAAGTAAAATATTCTATTGCTCTTTCTATTAGAGATACTTATGATATTTATGAAACCATTTTCTTTGTAGATGATATCTTAATGGATGCGCATTTTATTTAAGTTAGCGTTTAGCTAATTTTTTATTGAAATATTATTTCTTTTGTTATATAATTAACTTGTTCAGTTGTCCCCGTAGCTCAGCTGGATAGAGCAATCGCCTTCTAAGCGATCGGTCAGGCGTTCGAATCGCCTCGGAGACACCATTTAAAAATTAGCCCATTGTGGGCTTTTTTAATTAACTTGCATTTTTCCCAAAAAGTGTTATAATAACTACTCAATTAGGGGAGGAATTTAAATGCAAGAACAAGAAAAATTAATTGTCAAATATATTATTTTCAAATGTCTAGATCATGGATTTCGTATTAACACTGCTAAGCTTTCATATTTATTAATGATTGCTCAAGGTTATATGCTTGCTATAAATAATAAAAATTTAGTAAGCTTTGATATAACTATTCCAGTTGTAGGACGACTAGAAATAAAAGAAATAGAAAAAGAATTTATTTATGGTATTGCAGGATTTACTAACAAAAAAGATTATGAAGATAGTCAAAATATTGATAATAATATTCAAAAAATTATTGATGAAGTAATTAATAATTATGGTGGATTTGAATTAGAAAGCTTAGAAAGTAATATAGTTATTAATATGCTTCAAAAACATTATCAATCTAAAAACAAAGAAACAGTTATTCCAAAAGATTCTTTAAAAGTTGGATTTATTGAATACTTTAATTATATGGACAACTTAAAAAACAGAAAACCAAAAGATATTAATGTTGTAGATTTCTCAAGAAAAAGATAGAATTTTGCTTCTATCTTTTTTATTTTTTTGCTATACTATAATTAAAGATAAGGAGAATATTTTCTATGGCCAAATTAAGATTAAAAAAGAATGTTCAAAAAATTTTAATTATTTCTATTATTGTTATACTTTTATTAGTTATAAGTATTAAAGTGATTATTAATAATAAAAAGCAAAAAGAATATGAGCAAACTTATGAATATAAATTAAAAAGTATCGGTTACAATGACGAAGATATTAAAACTATAACAACTAAATATAAAGATAAAGAAATAAATTATATATTAAAAAATAAAAAAGATGATGCCTATTTACTTTTAATTAAAGAAAAATATTTTATATATTCTAAATTTTACGATTATTTAAATTATCTTAATAGTAATCCTACTTTTTCATTTACCAAAATTATAGAAAAAGTAAATACTAATACAAATAAAGATTATTATCAAGATGCAATTCAAACTGATATATCAAAAAATTACTTAATGTTAGTTAACAAATATCATTATTTAGATGCATCATACAATCCTGAATTAGTAACTGTGCCTCTTACTTATGCTTATGGTACTCTAGGAAGTCAAAAAGTAACTAAAGACACATATGATGCTTTTATAAATATGTGGAAAAGTGCTAATGAAGCTGGATATAAATTAATCATTAATTCTTCTTATAGAACTTTTGAAGAACAAGAAAAACTTTATAATAGTTATTTAAATGAAGGAATAGATGTTGCTGATAGTAAAGCATCAAGACCAGGATATTCTGAACATCAAACCGGTTATGTAGTAGATATAACTTGTAATGGTGCTTCCAATAAAACATTCCATGAAACTGAAACATACACATGGTTATTAGATAACGCTTACAAATTTGGTTTTATTTTAAGATATCCCCAAGATAAAGTTGATATAACAGGTAATAGTTATGAATCTTGGCATTATCGTTATGTAGGAATAGATGCTGCTACATATATTCATGATAATAATATAACTTTTGAAGAATATTATGCATACTTTGTTGAAGCACAATAATGTGCTTTTTTTATACGTCAATTTTATTGACACTTTAAAAATATTTAATATATATTAAGGTTTATAAATATTAAAAGTATGATATAATTTATACAGGTGAAATATGTGAATTATCCTAATAAAATAAAAAAAGAATATCATAAAAATGTTAATTATGCTAATAGAGGAATGGATTTAGAAAACATTATTAATGAAACTAATAATTATTTACTGGAAAATGATATTGGTTTAATATATAAAAAACCAACTCCTATTGGTATAGTTAAAGTAAATTATGAAAATAATAAGCAAGTAATAAGTAAAGCATATTTTGCTACTCCATCTACTTTAGATTATAACGGACTATACAAAGGGAAATATGTTGAATTTGATGCTAAAAATACGAATTCAAAAACTTCTTTTCCTTTAAGTAATGTCCATGCTCATCAGATTCAACATATAAGAAATGTTATAAAACATGGAGGAATAGTTTTTTTAATAATTAAAATTAATGAAGAAATATATTTATTTAATGGTCCAGATTTTATTAATTTTATTGATAATGAAAAAAGAAAAAGTATACCATATGATTTAATTAAAAGAAAAGGTTATTTACTTGAATATAATTATAATAAAGGACTTAATTATATAAAATATATTGATATAATTGGAGGATTTAATAATGAAGAAAATGAAAATAAAAAAAGAGAAAAAGAAGAAAACTAATATATGGCGAATACTGCTGGGATTAATTTTAATTGGTGGGATTTTTGTTGTAAGTATTATTTTAGCATTTACTTTATATATAGTTATAATATCTCCTGATTTTAATAAAGAAGAATTATATGAAACAGAACCTACAGTTTTACTAGATATTCATAATAATATAATTGCTAAGTTAGGGGAAGCTAATACTACTTTAATAACTTATGATGAAATACCTGATGTTGTAGTGGATGCTTTAGTGGCTACTGAAGATTCTAGATTCTTCCAACATAAAGGTATTGATTTATTTAGATTTATAAAAGCCGCTTTCTTACAAGTTTTAGGTAAAGATGATGCGGGTGGGGCATCTACCCTAGACATGCAACTTATTAAACAAACTTATACTGGTACCGAAGAAAATACTAATGGTAATGCAAGAGGACTTGCTGGTATTATTAGAAAATTTGAAGATGTATATATGTCTGTATTTAAACTTGAAGCTAATTATACTAAAGATGAAATAATTGAATTTTATTTAAATAGTCAAGATTTCGCTTACGGTGCTGGTATTAACTTAAGTAGTAATAGTATTAGAGGTATAGAACAAGCCAGTCAATATTTCTTTGGTAAATCATGTAAAGACTTAAATTTAGCTGAAGCATCTATTTTAATTGGTATGTTTAAAGCTCCAGGTTCTTATAATCCCTATAATCATCCAGATAAAAGTCGGGAAAGACAAAAAACAGTTTTAAATTTAATGGTAAGACATGGCTATATAACTGAAGAAGAGAAAGATATGGTTTTAAGTATACCAATTGAAAGTTTATTAGTAAGTCAAGAAGAAAAGGAAGATAATGCTGGAATTAGTCAAGCTTTAATTCAATATACGGCTAATGAAATTCAAGATAAATTAGGAATTAATATTAAAAAAGGTGGATATATAGTTCAAACAACATATGATTTAAATGTTCAAGAAGAGTTAGTTAAAGTTGAAAAAGGTGAAGTTATTAAATTCCCTGATGATATAATTGAAGAAGGTATTGCTGTTACTAGTTCTATTGATGGTTCAATCGTAGCCATGTCAGCTGGTCGTAAATATGGAGCTGGTGGTACTCAACATGCTACTGAATTAGCTAAACAACCAGGTTCAACTTTGAAACCAATTATTGATTATGCCATGTATATTCAAAATATAAGTAAAAGTACATATGATATGTTTTTAGATGAAGAAACAACTTATTCAACTGGTAAAACACTTAGTAATTATGATAATAAACATTTGGGCTTAATTACAATGCGTTATGGCTTAGTAGATTCAAGAAATGTTCCTGCTCTTCTTGCCTTTAAAAAAGTTATGCAAAAAGATAAAAATTTAATACCAAATTATTTAAATAGTGTTGGTATTGATTATGGTAATGATTTAGTTGAATCATCAGCAATTGGAATGAGTTTTAATTCTAATCCAATGACATTATCTGCTGCATATGGTGTTTTTGCAAGAGGTGGTTATTATATTAAACCATATAGTTACACAAAAGTAACTAATATTGAAAGTGGTAAAGAATATACATATAGTTATACGAAAGAAAAAGTTTTAGATGAAGCAACGGCTTTTATGATTACTGATATATTGAAAGGTGTTTATACAGGTAAAAGTGTATCAGGAACAGATATTGCTGCCAAAACTGGTACAACAAACTTACCATCTGAAACAAAAAGTAGTCATGGCTTACCAAGTAATGCCATAATGGAATCTTGGATGGTTAGCTACTCACCTACTCATGTTATTGCCTTATGGTATGGATATGATCAAATTTATGATAATGCTGCTAAAGACAGATTATATTTAAAAAGTGCTGAGGGCTCTAGTGCCAGAAGACAAATAATGAGTGCATTGGCCTCTTCTATTCATGAAAAAGATCATCGCTTTACAATGCCTAAAACAGTAACAACAGTAAACGTTGAACTTGAAACATTCCCTGCTCAATTATGTAGTGAATTTACACCAACAGATATGTGTGTTACTGAATACTTTGTCAAAGGGGCTGAACCAACAACAGTATCTAATAGGTATGATAAACTTAATAATCCAACTAATGGAACTTATACATTTAGTGGTAATACGATTACATTAAAATGGGATCCTATTATTACTCCAAGCGCTATAGATCCTGCTTATTTATCTGAACATTTTAGAACTTATTATGGCGATTATGCTGATAAATATTATCAAAAAAGAATTACATACAATACAACAAATATTGGTACTATAGAATATCAAGTATATTTAAAGAATAATGATGGAACTGAAACTTTAGTTGGTAAAACAAGTAATAATTCATTCAGTTATATTACACCAAGTGGTGGTAATTATACATTTATTGTTAAAACGGCTTATTCTATTTTTAATAAAAATAAAAGTGATGGTCTTACAATAAATACAACAACAATTGATCCTAATATTGGTGATATTACCCCTACCCCAGAAAATCCTTTAGAGCCAACAACACCAAGTGAACCAGAAAATTCAGATAATCACAACTAAAAGAGATTGAATTTCAATCTCTTTTTAAAATAATAATTTAATACTTTTTATTATAAATTATTCATACCTATAACTTTAGCAACTTCTTCTCTTACATGATCAAATGTAAATGGTTTAGCTAAAACATCTACTATAGGATAAGTAAATGCTCGATCTATTCTTTCTTTTTGAACATCACCTGTAATAATTAATACTGGTATTCTTCTAAACAAATTATTTTGTTTAAAATAATCTAGAACAGCAAAACCATCAACAACTGGCATATTTAAATCTAGTAATAGTGCTACTATAGAGTCATCAATATTATTCTTAATAATATTAATAGCTTCTTCACCATTCAGTGCCGTCAATGTTTCAAATTGATCTTTAAAGGCACGATCGACAATATTACTTATTATTTTTGAATCATCCGCAACTAATATTTTTTTCATCTTAACCACACATTCCTTTCACTTCGTTCAAGGCACACATAGTCGTGAAAACTTGAACATAATTTATTTTATATTTATAATATCAACCTTGAAGGAGTGTGTACTACAAAGCACGTGGAGGTGAGTTGCAGACTTCCTGTAACTCTTGGGATTAAATCAGCATTTTAACCAGTGCAAATGTGATTGTTTCAAGCACACATAAGTAGTCCTTTAAGGCTGTAGACTAATCTTTGACTTTAGT
>CANROK010000050.1 GCA_947632205.1 uncultured Bacilli bacterium | reverse complement strand
TGTAATGTACAACATTTTAAAAACGAGCAAACCTAGATAATTAAAGGAATTGCTCGTTTTTACTGTCAAAGTCAAGAGACATTTTCAAGATACAACACCTTTGCTTTATATATATCTTTATGTTATAATACTTCCGTGAAAAGAGATGATATTATGCATATTACTCCATTAAGTGTTAATGATTTTGATAACTTTCAAAAAAACCATCCATTAGCAAATTATTATCAAACTATAAATTATGCTATGTTAATGGCTGAAAATAACTATGATTATGAACTAATTGGATATGTTGATAGTGAAAATAATATTCATGCTGCATCTCTTATCTTAATTAAACCAATTGGAATAAAATGTTTTTATGGATATGCTCCAAGAGGATTTTTAATAGATTATAGTGATACTAATTTATTAAATAATTTTAGTAAAGATCTTTCTAAATATTATTATGAAAAAAACGTTATATTTATAAAAATAAATCCTAACATTTTGATTGGAACTATAAATAAAAAAGATTACACACCATTATACGATTCTAATTTTGAAATAAGAAATAAATTAATTAATTTAGGATATAAAAAATTAAGAGATAATTTGTATTTTGAAGCATCTTTACCAAGATTTGATGCAATTATCAATACACAAGAGTTAGATTTTGAAAAATTTAGCAAGAATACTAAAAATAAAATTAAAAAAGCTATTCGCAAAGGGCTTTATTTAAAAAAAGCTTCGAAAGAAGATTTAAATTACTTTAAAGATTTTGACTCAACATTTAATACATACTTTTATCAAGACTTTTACACAGTATTTGCAAAAGATAATGCAGTTGATTTATTTTTAGTAACAATTGACTATAGTACTTTTTTAAATAATAGTGAGAAGGCATACAATAAAGAATTAGAAAGAAATAACTATTTAAATGAAAAGTTAGCCCACTTTTATAGTGAAAAATTAATTAATTCCAAAATGAATAGTGATAGAGTTTTATTATCTTATAAAAATGATATATTAGAAGCAACAAAAGGTTTAGCAGACAAAAAAGAAGTTTATTTAGCCGGAGCTTTAGTTATAAAAAATAATGATACTGCTACTATCGTTTATAGTTCTTTTAATAAAAATTATAAACGTTTTGCAGCTAATTACTTCTTATATTATAGTATTATTAATAATTATAAAAATGAATTTAAATATCTTAACTTAAATGGTATTGTAGGTGATTTTAATCATGAAAATCCTTATACTGGTTTAAATAGATTTAAATTAGGTTTTAATCCAAATATATGTGAATATATTGGCGAATATGATTTAATAATTGAGCCAAAGAGTTATGATATCTTACTTAACAATGGAATACTAGCCAAAGAATTTAATAAAAATAACAAATAAAAAGTTCAAATTTTTTGAACTTTTTTACATTCTATCCGGTATTTTAATAGCTAATATATCAAGTAATATTTTAGTAACTTTATAAGTAATATCAGTTAAATATAACCATGATTCTCTTAAATCATTATCTTCTTCTTTTAGGATTATATTCTCTGTATAAAAGCGATTAAATGTTGTTGTTATTCGATATAAATACTCAGTAATTTCATTTAATGATTGTGATGCAAAAGCATTATTTAATACTAAATCTAAATTGTTTAAAGCAATAATAACCTCTCGATCAAACTCATTAGCTATTTTATTTAATTTATGAAACACTATATTATTCTCTTTAGCTTTATTTAATATAGATTTCATACGTACTGCTGAATACAAGATATAAGGACCGGTTTTACCTTCTAAATCGCAAAATTTTTCAATATCAAAATTATAATCTGTTTCTCTATTAGGTAACATATCAGCAAATTTAACAGCCGACATACTAATTATTTCAGCAAGTTCATCTCTATTTTCTATATCAATATTTAACCTTTTTAAACATTCTGCTTTAACTTGATCAAGTAAATCATTAAGACGCATTACGCCACCATCACGCGTTTTAAAGGGACGCCCATCTTTGCCATTCATCGTTCCAAAGCCAGCAAATACAAGTTTTGTATCATCATTTATAATACCAGCTTTTTTACTGGCTCTAAATACTTGGGTAAAATGCAATTCTTGTCTTTTGTCCGTTATATACCAAATCTCAGCGGGATTATATTCCCTCATCCGATCATATATCGTTGCAAGCTCTGTTGTACTATATAAATATCCCCCATCACTTTTTAAAAGCAACATAGGAGGAATATCTAATTTATCTTCCTCTTCTTTTACTGTAATTACTTTAGCCCCCTCACTTTCTTCAACAATATTTAATTTATTTAAATATTGTAAAAGTTCAGGAACAATAAATTCAGCATCACTTTCACCTTTATATAAATCAAAATTGGTATTTAAACGATCATATATTTTTTTAATATCTTTCTTTGATACTTCCATTATTTTTTGCCATAAATCATAAATACCTTTTTCTTTATTTTGTAACCTTGTTGTCATTATTTGTGCTTCTTTTAAGTATTCTTCATCTTCTTTCGCTTTAGATGATGCTGTTGGATAAACTTCCTCTAATAGTTCATTAGTAATTGTTACTTCAGGATAAGCCCCATTATAATTTGGATCAAAATATTTCCAATCAGGATTTCTTTTAGAAAGTTCTAAAATTACTAAACCTAAAGGTCTACCAAAATCACCTAAGTGTGTATCAGAAATAGTATTATAACCTAAATATTGACATAATCTTTTTAATGCTTCCCCAATATTAGCACTTCTTAAATGTCCTACATGCAAACTTTTAGCAACATTAGCGCCACCATAATCTAAAAAGATTAATTTATCTTTACTCTCATATTCATAATCTTCTACATTTGTAAAATCTATTAATGCATTATCACTAATACGCATATTAATAAAACCAGGGCCTGCTACTGATATTTCTTTAAAAAAGTTATCATTTTGTAATTTATCAGCAATATCCTTAGCAATTTCAACTGGACTTTTATGATAATCTTTAGCCATTTTCATTGCTCCATTATATTGATAATCTGCTAAATCTTTTCTATTACTTTCAAAAACTACAACATCATTATCTTGATAATTACATGCAATTATTGCTTTATATACTTTATCTTTCAAAATTTTATAAAAATTTTTCATAATATCACCATTTACATTATTTTATCAAAATATTCCTAATTATAAAAGAAAAAATGAATAATTTTCTTATTCATTTATGACTTTCGTTTTAAATATTATATCATGCAATCCTTGATGATTTTTCTTTAATATAATCATAGAATATGAAATAATACTAAATACTATAAATATTGTACTAATAATATTAGATATCATAAAATAATAATTTTTACTTAGTAATAATACTAAAATACTATTAACTATAGCTATTACAACACTACCTAATTGTGGTAAGTATAGTATTGTATATCTTAATAATAAAGTTAATAATTTGGGATTATTATTTTCATTAGTAACAATTTTTATTTTCATTAATTTTTTACCAATTGTTTGACCTTTATTATACTTTTGAAAAACTCCAAAATACAATAAAATAATAATAGATCCAATTATATTATTACTTATTCCATATTTTGTAACATTATAATATGCATCATTGGCTTTTGCAATAAATTCTTTTTCATTAATTTCATTTTCTATATATTGCATATTTATATCACTATATTTATTATAAGCTGTAATATATTTATCATATACAGGATTTAAAAAGCGAATATTAACAGTTAAAGTAATAACAAAAGTTACAAGCAACAAATCTACTAAATATGCACATAACCTTTTATATGATTTGGCCTCTTGCATAATTATTTCCTAACTCATTTTCAAAGAAGAAGATAATTTAACAGATGTAGTTTGCTCTTTGCCTTCTCTTAAGTAAGTAATTTTAATTGTATCTCCTACTTTATATTTATATAGTTCATATCTTAAATAAGCAACATTAGTTATTTTTTTATCATTAATTTTAATTATGACATCGCCGCTTGCAAGCTTAGCTTTTTCAGCTGCACTGCCCTTTTCAATATCTACAAGAATAACACCAGTCGTATATTTATACTTAGTTACAAAATTATAATAATATCTATTAGTGCTAGCTGTTTCAACACTTATCATTGATGCTCCTAAATAAGGATAAGTACTAGCTTCTCCATTTATTATTTGTTCGGCTTTTTCTTTAGCTAGTTCAATGGGAATAGCAAAGCCCATACCTTCAACACCTTCAGATTTAATTTTAGCAGATATAACTCCAATTACTTCACCATTTGAATTACATAATGGTCCTCCCGAATTACCACTATTAACGGCTGCATCCGTTTGTAAAACATTCATAACATAATCAGCATCTAAACTATTGGATAATGATACTTCTACTAATCTTTCTTTTCCCGAAATTATACCTCTAGTTACTGTCCAAGAATAAGCATAATCAAGGGGAGCACCAACTGTAAATGTAGTATCTCCTACTCTAAGTGTATCAGTAGTACCTAAATCAACAACTTTAATATTATCTTTTTTTTCAGTACTTAAAACAGCAATATCAGCATATTCATCACTACCAATTAAAGTAGCTTCTTCTTCAGTTCCATCAGAATAAGTTATTTTATAATTATTGCCATCAGCAATTACATGATGATTTGTAATTATATAAAATTTATCTTTATCTTCTTGATAGACAAAGCCACTACCAGATGCATATAAAGTATCATCATCATAAGTAGATACAATTATTACAGAATCATAAACCTTTTCTACAGCATCAGCAATACCGGCATCAGTAACAGTAACATCTTTTTCTATTTTTGTTATAGTTTCTTGAAATATTGCTGGAAATTTGTATATAAATCCATAAGTTAAAAATACACCTAGTAATAATATAAATATAGTATAAACTACTATTTTAGTTTTTTGATTTGCATTTTGTTTCATTTAATCCATCCTCACAATCTCTTTATAATTTTTTGGAAATCCCATTGCTTCAAGTATAACCTCGATAGGAATAGTTTCTATTTTTCCATCTAAAATATCTAATTCATAACTTATTTCATTCATCATTAAAATAAAATCTTCA
Organism: uncultured Bacilli bacterium; assembly: GCA_947632205.1. Classification (GTDB taxonomy): domain Bacteria; phylum Bacillota_I; class Bacilli_A; order RF39; family UBA660; genus SIG200. The sequence continues at coordinate 2,787 of CANROK010000050.1, read as the reverse complement.
GCTTTTAATATTCTTTTCATAATAATAATAATTGCAAATAAGTCATTTGTACCACAAACATATTCACCATCTTCATTTTGATTAATATTTAAAATATCATGATATTTAGTATTTTCTATTTTTTTATAAGTCTTATTATTAAAACATAAATCTTCATGAGCACATAAATTACGATAATTTGCTAAAATGGGAAGATAATCAGTTAAATTTCTTACTGATATATTGTAAATTTCAGCTATTTCTTCTTGATCTTGTTTTTGTAATACGGAATATAACTCACCAACTATACCAAAAGACAATACTTTAACAACTACCCATAATGGAATATAACCATAATTTGTTATATAGTGACTAGTTGCAGCATGTTGTTTACCATTTACATTTATTTGCCTTTTCATTTTTCTAAGTAAATCATTAATTTGCCTTGATTTGTTATAATCCCTATTAAAATTTTCGGCATTTAAATAATTTTGCTCTTTAAAGCCATGATTCTTACTCATAATATAAGATAAAATACTTTTTAAATTGTTTTCTACAATCAAAATGTTTTTAAATAGGATATTTCTAAGTTGTCTATCAAAATTAAATAATCCATATATTTCTCTAAAATTGGTACCACTTATAAATTTTCTGCTACCATCAGGTCTTAAAAACAAATGCCTATAACCACTTATAAAAAAATAATTTTCTCTTAAAAGTACTTCTTTAGCATAATCGACATCATCTATTTCTAATCCTTTTTGCTTTAATATTTCAATCTGTTCATCTAATGTTTTAAATGTTTTAGACCCCATAATATTCACCCTATTTAAAATTATATCATAAGAAGCATTATAAATGTATCTTTTTTTATTGTTAAATTTATATTAATTTCGTGATATTTAAGTGAAATTTATTTATAGTTTTCTACTTTTATAGGATTAGCCATAATCTCTAATATTTTATCATAATTATCATCCTTAGCAGCAATGTTACGTTTTATTATTCCACATTTACTACATTTATAAACAATTTTATAATTTCCTTTTTTAGCATTATCAATTGCTATTGGTTTTAATATTCCTTTACAGTCACATGCTCTATCACCAGGATTTTGATCAACGTGTATGGAACACAAACAATAAGGGCAATGATCTCTCGCCGTATATCCTAGTTTAGTCACCTTTTTATGGCAAACTAAACAAGTAAAATTTTCATCTTTCATAGTAAATTTTGCAATATCATTCATAATAAATCTCTCTTTAAATTTTATTCTAGCATGTTATATTTAATCTTGTCAATTTTGATATTAAAGAAAAAGTTGTTATAATATATATGGTGATTTTAATATGCCAACATTATATACACATTATAAATTTGGAATAGATGTTTTAAATAATTTAAATAAAGATTTACAAAAAGAAATAAATAATAATATGGAATATTATAATATGTTTAATCAAGGATTTGATAATTTATATTATTATTATAAAATATTTTATTATAAAAAATTTGGGGTTAGAGCTCATAAAAAAGATTTAGATATTTTTTTTAGTAATTTAATTACTTATATAAAGGATAATAATTTAGCCAATGATTATAGTATTGTTTATGGTTTTATCAATCATATTACTTTAGATACTTTAATTCATCCTTATATAAATTATATGGTTTCATACTTAAATATACCTCATACAAAAATAGAGTTTATGTTAGATAGTTATTTATATGAAATGAATAATGAAGATAAATGGCATGGTAAAATATATAAAACTTTAATACCTAAATTACATTTTAATAAAGATTTAAAATTATTATTAGATGAAGTATTTGATAAAACATATAATGAAAAAAATATAGGAAAAATATTTAATACTTCCCATAACAATGGTTATTATTTATATCGCTATTTCATTAATGATCCTAAATTACATAAAGCATCATTTTATAAATTATTTGATTTATTTAGTAAAGATGTTAAATTATCTAAATTAACCTTTTCCTTTATAGATTTTGATGAAAGAGTTTTAAATAAAGATAAACAAAAGTGGCATCATCCCAAGAATGAAAAAGAAATATATAATTATTCTTTTCTTGAATTATATGATATATCTTTAAAAATAGCTATTAAATTAAATAATATTGCTTATAATATTATCCATAATAATTTAGAAATAGAAGAATTATTAAATTTAATAAGAAATCTTAATTTGCAAAATATTGAATTACTCCTTCCGTAATAGCATTAGCTAATTTTAATTGATATTCTTTAGTTTTTAAAAGTTGTCTTTCTTCATAATTTGATAAAAATCCACATTCAATTAATACTCCTTTTACTTTTAATCTTTTATACATATAAATATCTGGCATTGGTTTTATTTCTCTATCTCCATTTAATAACTCATTCATAGTTTGTTGAATTTCTAATGCTATATTTTTATTTTCTTTCGTATAAAATATTTGTGGGCCTTTATAACTTTGATCACTATAAAAATTAATATGAATACTTAAATACATATTAGCATTACTTTCATTTATTAATTTTATCCTATTATCAAAATCACTTCTCTTTCGATATGTAGCATTAGGAGTAGATAAATCATAATCTCCATCTCTTGTAAGTATTACAGTTGCTCCTTTTTTAGATAATTCTTTTTCTAAAAATAAACTAATATTTAAATTAATATCTTTTTCATATAAATTACCTACACTAGTGCCGGGATCTTCTTTTCCATGTGCAGGAATAGGAAAAGTCCAAAAATATCATTATTTATTAAAATTCAATATTCCATTCTATTTCTATATCTC
>CANROK010000049.1 GCA_947632205.1 uncultured Bacilli bacterium | reverse complement strand
CAGATATCTGAAAAATGCTTGCATTCCCGGCGATGCCGGCAGGGGTTATAGGTATCCTTCTCTATAACCTTGTAATGACCTCGTACTTCCTTGGATATGGTGGATGGATCCTTACCAACCTCCCGAGCGATCTGCTTGAACGACATAGCGTCCCGTAGGCAGGTCTCGATGATTATGCGTTCGCTGAGGGTTAAATGCGCGTTCTTTGCCATAATGTCCTCCTGAAAAACACCGCCATCCGGAAGGACTTTTGCGGGGCACAGGGGCTCTGCCCCTTAAACCCCGAGGTTTATCGCTTTTGTTTCCAAAGGGGCAACGAAAAAGAGCAACATCTCAAGATGCTGCCCCTTTGCAAACCCCGCCTGCCGCTCAGGTCGCTCCTCAGCGTTGCCCTATCCTGCAGACGGGGAAAGTAACTATATTTTACAATGTGAATAGGCACCAGTCAACTATGATCGGCAAGGTTTGTATAAGTAAACTCTGCACCTTTGTTTGCATGACTAACTTCTGCTCATAGCTACCCGGTGCTGGAAATTAAATTTTCAATCGAGGGGATTTAAATGAGAGTGAGTTACAATAAGCTATGGAAACTCCTGATCGACAAGAACATGAAAAAAAGCGAACTGCGGGAGGCTGTCAGTGCAAGCAAAAGCACCTTTGCAAAACTCGGAAAAAACGAAAATGTCACTCTCCCTGTTTTGCTGGGAATATGCGAATATCTGAATTGTGATTTTGGCGATATTATGGAAGCTGTGCCAGAAAGCAAGGAGTAATGAAATGAGCGAAACAATTTTAGTTGTAGATGATGAAAAAGAAATTGCTGACCTTATTGAATTGTATCTGAAAAATGATGGATATTCAGTCTATAAATATTATAATGGAACGGAAGCCTTAAAATGTATTGAGAAAACGGATTTGGATTTAGCAATATTAGATGTTATGCTTCCTGATGTAGATGGCTTCCATATTTGCCGGAAAATAAGGGAAAATTTTTTCTATCCAATCATCATGTTAACCGCCAGGATTGAGGACAGTGATAAAATCATGGGACTTACACTTGGTGCTGACGATTATATAACAAAACCCTTTAATCCATTGGAAGTAGTTGCCAGAGTAAAAACACAGCTTCGGCGCTATACGCGATATAATCAGGCAGGCGGTGCTGTCACTTCCGAGCAGCTGGAATACGACATCCGGGGACTCACAATCAATAGAGAAACCCATAAAGCTATCTTGTCTGGAAAAGAACTTTCTCTGACACCGATTGAATTTTCAATTCTTTGGTATCTCTGTGCGCATCAGGGTACGGTTGTACCTTCGGAGGAATTATTTGAAGCTGTGTGGGGAGAAAAATACTATCATAGCAACAATACTGTTATGGCACATATTGGTAGACTCCGAGAAAAGATGAAAGAACCGACCAAGAAGCCAAAATTTATAAAGACTGTGTGGGGAGTGGGATATACCATTGAAAAATAAATTAAAAAATAAATCAAAAGATGAGTTTCGCCATTTTAGAACAAAATTATATGGACGAGCGGTTGGCCTTCTGGCTATCGCTTGTGTAATAATTATTATTTTATACTACATTATATTAAAAGGCCATTTTGCTGATATGCTGGTCAGCTTTATGAATGACACTTTTTTCCGTGAGTCTCATAGTGGCTATGTAGTATATGTCGAACTTTTTAGAAATAACAAGGAACTAATATTCTTGATAGCGGTGCTTTTTATATTCTTTTTACTAATGACCATGTATATAAGAAGCTTTGTCAAGTATTTCAAGGGTATAAACCGTGGTATAGATTCGTTGCTTGAAACAGGCTCTGACAGCGTGGACTTACCGTTTGAATTGGCACCAGTTGAAGATAAGATTAATTCCGTGAAAAATACGCTAATCCAGCAGCGAAATGAAATTCAAACGATGGAGCAACGAAAGAATGATTTAATTATGTATTTGGCGCATGATTTGAAAACGCCTCTTGCTTCTGTAATAGGGTATTTAAGTCTTTTGCGTGATGAAGAACAGATTTCTGCACAATTGCGGGAAAAATATCTCTCCATTACTCTGGACAAAGCAGAGCGGCTCGAAGATTTAATAAACGAATTCTTTGAAATAACCCGTTTTAATTTGTCCAACATCACTCTGCAATACGGAAGAATCGACCTAATCCGATTGCTTGAACAGTTGATCTATGATTTCACGCCCATGTTGCAGGAGAAAAAGCTGACCTGTAGGCTTCAGGCTATGGATGAGCTGATAATAAAATGCGACGCTGATAAAATGCAACGGGTCTTTGACAACCTGTTACGAAACGCCGTACTGTATAGCTTTGAGAACACAGAGATTGAAATAACCGTTACACAGGAAAACGGTTCTGTTGCAATAACATTTGTGAATTGCGGCGACACGATCCCGGCAGAGAAGTTAGATCGAATTTTTGAGCAATTTTATCGTCTGGATTCATCTCGAAGCACAAAGAGCGGCGCTGCAGGGTTGGGGCTTGCAATTGCAAAACAAATTGTGGAATTACATGGAGGAACCATCATAGCCTACAGCGAACAGGAAAAAATCAAGTTTACTGTTACACTTCCTATTTCGTGAGAAAATCGTAAGAATTTTCGTATAGATTTAGTAGAAAACCTTGTGTACAAACGGCGAAAGAACACCCTTGTTTTCGGTACAATAATAGTACCAAAGCAAGGGTGTTCTTGTTTTGTGTAAATATTTACAAGAAGGGGTCCCCAAATGGTCAGAAGGCGATTAACGCAAATTTTCCCATTTCTTCTTCCAATTCGCCAGTGGCAGAGAAAGAAACTGTTTTATCTGAAAATGGAGTTTGATGGAAACCGATATGCAAAAATCATATCGCGGGACTTGTTACCTAACAAGGTTATCGAAACCGCTTCGCCAATGCTGAATCAAAACAGCGGGTTTGATATGCAGTATCAGTATAACAAAGTACACAATTTAAAACTCGCGGCTAAAACAGTTGACGGGTTAATCATTCAGCCCGAAGAAACCTTTTCATTCTGGCAGTTGGCACGTCATGCAGACCGTAATGAAAAGTACAAGGATGGGTTAAACCTTGTTGACGGAAAAATTGTAGGCTCGTATGGCGGCGGCCTTTGTCAGTTGAGCAACCTGTTGTTTTGGATGTTCCTACATACCCCGCTGACAATCGTTGAGCGACATAGTCATACAGTAGAATCATTCCCCTCTACGACAGAAGATTTACCCTGTGGAACAGATGCGACAATCAATGAAGGTTGGCTGGATTTGAAGGTCAGAAATGATACAAGCAATCGCTTTCAAATCCGAATCTTCTTTGATGATAAGGTTATGTATGGCGAGATCCTATCAACTGAACCCGTAGATACGGAGTATACCGTATTCAACTCTATGGTTTCGTATAAAAGGCAGCACGGGAAAATCTATCAGGTTTCCGATGTATGTCGGATAGAAAAGAATAAGAAAACCGGCAAAAAAACAGAAAGAAAGTTATACACCAACCAATGTGAAATTGGCTATGTGCTGCCTGAAGGCACAAAAATCGAAGATGGAGGGAAATAGAATGCAAAGGAAACGAATCGCTGTTATTTTCGGCGGATGTTCCACCGAGTATGAAGTGTCACTGCAATCGGCACATGCAGTTTTCGAAAATCTTGATCCCAATCGTTATGACGTTGTCGCTATCGGGATTACCAAAAATGGCGACTGGTATTGCTATAAAGGAGCTTATGAAAAGATCGCGGATAATAGTTGGACAGAGGACCAACCCCATCTGGTTCCCGTGACCATATCAGTTAGTCGAAACAAGAAAGGATTTTTTGAACTATCCGAAAAGGAAGTGACGTTCCTTCCCATAGATCTGGTTTTTCCTGTTTTGCACGGCAAGAACGGTGAGGATGGAACCTTGCAGGGTATGTTTGAACTGGCGGGCATTTCGATTGTCGGGTGCGGCGCGCTTTCATCTGCTCTCTGTATGGATAAAGACCGGGCACATAAGCTCGTAAAACTGGCCGGAATCTCCGTTCCAAAATCCGTCGTTTTCAATCGGCACAATATGGATAATGTGTTATCTTCGACTGATTTAACCTATCCGCTGTTTGTAAAACCAGTGAGAGCCGGTTCATCTTTCGGAATCACAAAAATATCCGCACAGCAGGATCTTGCCGCCGCTATAGAGTTGGCGTTTCAACACGACACGGAAGTAATTGTAGAAGAAGCGATTGATGGTTTTGAGGTCGGCTGCGCCATTTTGGGGACGGACAAACTGCTGGTCGGGCGCGTTGATGAGATTGAACTGTCGAGCGGTTTCTTTGATTATACCGAGAAATATACGCTGAAATCTTCAAAAATCCATATGCCGGCAAGGATTCATCCTGAAACGGAAAAGAGGATTCAAAGAGCGGCGGTGACAATCTATCGGGCCCTTGGCTGCTCTGGTTTCGCAAGGGTGGATATGTTTCTTACACCATCCGGCGAAATTGTTTTCAACGAGGTCAATACCATTCCGGGCTTTACTTCCCATAGCCGCTATCCAAATATGATGAAAGGAATCGGTCTGTCCTTTTCGGAATTGTTGGACAAACTGATTGCGTGTTATACAAAACAATGAAAACTATCACTCTCTGTGAAGAAAGCATCTATTGTGGGAATTTAATCCTTGTCAATGCGGGCTGCTCACTACATAATGCGGCAATCAATAATAGCTTAATACCGGTTGATCCTTGCTTCCCCGATATTTTGCTTCAGGAAGAAGCAACTAACATGTTACGTTTCATTTTAGATAGAATCTCGGCTAATGGGGCTATTGTTCCAGTAAGCGGTTACCGCAAAGCTGCGGAACAGAGGTCTATCTATGAAAACTCGCTCAAAGATAATGGCGAAGAATTTACGAGAAAATATGTTGCGCTGGAGAATCACAGTGAACATCAAACAGGACTTGCCATAGATTTGGGGCGCAAGCAGCAAGAGATTGATTTTATACGCCCCGATTTCCCTTATGATGGAATTTGTGATAAATTCAGAAACATCGCTCCAGATTACGGCTTTATCCAGCGTTATACAGCAGAGAAAGAAACGATTACGGGAATTTCTCATGAGCCGTGGCATTTTCGATATGTAGGATTCCCTCATTCTAAAATAATAACGGACAACGGATTTGCGTTGGAAGAATATATTGATTTTATTAAGAAGTATCGGGATGATCATAGGTTTATTTACAAGAAAAACCGTGGCGTGAAAATTGAGATTTGCTTTGTTCCCGCAGCAGGAAAATATACATCGACCTCTGTACAAGACAATGGCATTTATCAGGTGTCTGGTAATAATGTTGATGGATTTATCTTAACCATATGGAGGAAAGATAATGACCAAAAGTAAGGATTACGCTGCTATCGACTACTTTAGATTATTTGGTGTTATATTGAGTATTGCTAATCACACTGCCATGCTTTCTTCTTTTAGTGAGATTGGCGATTTTGTATTGACGCGGGTTATTGCGCGAGTTGTTATTCCTTTTTTTCTAATGACATCTGGTTTTTTTCTTATATCCAGATATAACTACAATGACGAAAAATTAGTCTCGTTTGTTAAAAAAACTGCCATGATTTATGGAATAGCCATATTGATATATATACCCATCAATATCTATAATGGCTATTTTAATATGGACAACCTTTTCCCAAACATCATTAAGGACATTATTTTTGATGGTACTTTATATCATTTGTGGTATCTTCCTGCATCTATTGTCGGAGCGGTGATAGCATGGTATCTGGTAAGGAGACTGAACTATCCAAGAGCGCTTATCATCGCGTTCGGTCTCTATTGTATTGGTGTTTTTGGGGATAGTTATTATGGGATTTCTGAACAGATTCCTTTTTTGAGCAGCCTTTATAATTGTATATTTCAAGTTACCGATTATACCAGAAACGGTGTTTTTTATGCGCCGATCTTTTTTGTTCTCGCTGGATTGATGGCCGATAGACGTATAAGAGTCAAATTAACCTTAAAATGTAGCGCGCTGTGTTTTTGTGTCAGTTTTGCTTTAATGCTTGGTGAAGCATTAACCTTACGCCATTTTGGTTTGCAAAGACACGATAGCATGTATTTGTTTTTACTGCCATGCATGTTTTTCTTATTTAGTGCAGTTCTGTGTTTTAGAGGGAAACGTCAAAAAAATCTGCGGACGCTTTCGCTTATTATTTATATCATCCATCCGATGATGATTATAGTAATAAGATTCATTTCAGAAAAATTCCACATACAGGACTTATTTGTCCAAAACAGCATTGTCCATTTTCTCGCTGTTTGCGTATCATCCATATTATTTGGAGTGGCTGCAATGGCACTGTATAACAAGCTGCGTCCAAAAAAAGAAAGGTATAATAACAATACGGATAGGGCCTACATAGAAATTGATTTGAACAATTTGGAGCATAATGCAAAAATTTTAAGAAGAATTATGCCTCCGAAATGCCGTATAATGGCAGTGGTAAAAGCCGAAGCATACGGCCACAGCGCATTTATCGTTGCCACGCACCTTGAAAAAATAGGAGTGCGATCATTTGCAGTTGCGACAATTGATGAGGGAATCTCACTGCGTAAATACGGAATAGAAGGGGAAATCTTGATCCTCGGATATACCGATATTCATCGGGCTAAGGAACTGAAGAAATACAACTTAATGCAGACGGTCATTAGCTTTGATTATGCATATGCGTTGAATAAGCAAAACATACCGGTTAAAGTGCATATCAAAATTGACACCGGTATGCACAGATTAGGAATCCCGTTTTTCGATTCCCAAGATGTCAAGAAAGTTTTTGCGATGAGAAATCTTAAGGTATGCGGAATCTATACTCACCTATGTTGTTCGAACAGTTTACAACCTGATGATATTGCTTTTACAAAAGAGCAAATCCACCGGTTTTATACGCTGACTGATTCGCTGGAAAAGGACAATATACCTATCCCGAAACTCCATATACAGAGCAGCTATGGATTGCTCAACTATCCTGATTTGAACTGTGATTATGCCAGAATTGGTATTGCACTATATGGCGTCCTCTCCACGCCGGATGATAACACTACACTTAAACTTGATTTGCGCCCGGTGCTGTCCTTGAAAGCGAGGATAGTGCATATACAAACGGTTAGCAAAGGGGAAAGTGTGGGTTACGATAGAGCATTCACAGCCGAGCAGGACAGCAGGATTGCCATACTGCCGATTGGATACGCCGACGGATTTCCAAGAAACCTATCCTGCGGGAAGGGTTATGCGCTGCTGGGAGGTAAGGTCGCTCCCATCGTCGGACGGATTTGTATGGATCAGCTTGCTGTAGATGTGACGGATATTGAATGTGCTTCAGTTGGAAGTATAGCGACGTTGATTGGAAAGTCCGATACAGATGCGATAGTGGCTCCAATGGTAGCAGATGCTTCTGGAAGTATCACCAACGAACTACTGAGCCGTATGGGAAAAAGGTTAAATGTCATATGTACCCGCTAATCTCTACACAGAAAAGCAGCCTTGCGGCTACTTTTCTGGTGTAGTATCAATTAAGGCTTTCGCAGTTGCTTTGACGACCGCCAATGAACGCTCGTCACATCTGTAAAGCATACGGATGAGATTTTCCACCTCGGAATCTTTGGACGGCTTCTCAGGGTAGAAAATCGAATCAGGCGATATGGATAATTCCCAGATCAGTTTACAGAGAACATCATAGCTGGGCTTTTTGCCTTCGTTCTCTATCCTATATAAGTATCGCTCGGTAATGCCGGCCTTTTCCGCTAATGCTTCGATTGTAATATCGGCCTTTTCACGGGCAGTTTTGTTGCCTTACTGAGCGTGTCAGGTTGATTCTGCACTTTCCGTTCACCTCCGTCTATCATTATACTGATTCAGGCCATGATTAT
>CANROK010000048.1 GCA_947632205.1 uncultured Bacilli bacterium | reverse complement strand
AAGAAAAGAAGCATTGCCAAAAAAAGAAAAAACTAAAGAAGATGTAGATAAAAAAGAAAATTAATAATATAATTTAATTAGAAGGAGTAGTAAAATGGGTATTATTTTAATTATTATTGTTCTTGTTGTATTAATATCATCAATTAAGCAAATTAACGAATATGAAAGAGGTATAAAATTTAGATTTGGAAAATATGTTAAAACTTTAGAACCAGGATGGAAACTTATTCTACCTATTATTGAATCATATCGCAAAGTTGATATAAGAACTAAAGCAGTTGATGTTCCTAGTCAAGAAGCTATAACAAAAGATAATGTATCAGTTCAAATTAATGCTGTTATATATTATAAATTATTTGATGCTTCTAAAGCGATATTAGCAGTTGAAGATTTCTATTATGCTGTAGGTCAACTTGCTCAAACAACAATGCGTAATGTCGTTGGCTCCGTATCCCTTGATGAACTTTTAGCTGAAAGAGATAAAATTAGTACAGAAATTTGTAAAATAATTGATGAAGCAACGGATCCTTGGGGTATTAAAGTTGAAAATGTTGAATTAAAAGATGTTTCGCTTCCTGAAGATATGAAAAGAGTAATTGCTATTGCTGCTGAAGCAGAAAGAGAAAAATTAGCAGTAATTACAAAAGCTAAAGGTGAAGTTGAGGCCTCTAATAACTTAGCAAAAGCTGCGGAAATAATGGCTAAAACACCAGGAGCTCTTCATTTAAGAACATTATCAACATTAAGTGATATTAGTGGTGATAAATCAAATACTGTTGTATTTTGTTTACCAGTTGAAATTTTAGAAGCAATGAAAAATAGTAAAAAATAAATTTAATAGCAAAAAGGTGTATTGTTTACACCTTTTTATTATGTAAAATATAGTTAAGTAAAATAGTAATTTAGTTGTTAAATAAATAAAGACATTTTATAATTTTAATAGAATAAGGAGTTAGATAAAATGAAAAAATTAATAACTAAAATATTATTATTTATAATATGTTTTATGTCATTTACATCTTTAGTAAATGCTCGTAATAATCAAATTACGATTGATGATATTGTTGCTTATACTAAAGCAGCATTAGAAAATGTTAAAGATTCAGATGGAAAATATAAATATACAAAAGTTAATGCATATGCTGATAATGTTAAAAAAATGATTGAAGTAGAGTTTATTTATCAAGACAAAGAAGTTAAAACAGGAATTCAATATGATGAAAATTTAAACATAAATCCCGGTGTACATACTTTACTAGATGCAATGAATGCTGCTTCAGATGATCATGCAAATTGTACATTAGATACAGCTATAGATATATTAATAATTTTTATGCCAAAGAATAATAAGTTATTTGCTAACTTTGTAAATTATACAGAAGAGGATATTAATAAATATTTTGATAATTATTTTGATGAAAATAACAAAATTGAAAACGGATATGAAAAGTATACTGACGAAACTGTTTGTACAAGCGATAATTGCTATTTAATAAATTTTAATAATTTTACTTTAGGAAGAGATGTAGCAGCTCCAAAACTAGAATGTATTAAAAATAATAATAATATAATTTTAAAAAATAGTGTTAATGTAGAAGATGATACAATAATTCATATTTATCGTTCACTAGATAACATAAATTTTGAAAAATATAATGATGTTACTATTAAAAATAATAGTGCAGAATTAATATTAAAAGAAGCTGCTGATACTAATTATTATTATAAAAGCGTAGTTGAAGGAAGCAATAACTGGAGTGAAGTTGTTAAGTATGAAAATGAAACATCAGATAAAGACACATCAGGCAAAGATACTGTAGAAAAAGAACCAGATAAACCTACAGAAAATCCAAAAACTGGTTCTAAGGAAATTATAAGTATTGTTTTAATAGTAGGAATTACATTATTAATTGCTTATAATTATATTAAGAAAAATGATAAGATAAATAATATATGAAAATAAAAAAATTAGAAATATTATATGAAGACAAATATTTAATTGTAGTTAATAAAGATGCTAATTTATTAACTATTAGTGATGGTAAAGAAAAAGAAAATACTTTATATCATAAAATATCTTTATATTTAAAAAAACAAAATAAAAATAATAAAGTATATATAGTTCACAGGTTAGATAAAGATACATCTGGTATTATTATCTTTGCTAAAAATATAAAAGTTAAAAAACTATTACAAGATGATTGGCAAAATGTTAGAAGAGAATATATCGCTATAGTTAATGGATTGGCTAAAGATAAAGGTTTTATTAAAAATTATTTGAATGAAACGAGTACTCATTATGTATATAGTTCTAAAAAAGGAAAATTAGCTATAACAGAATATGAAAGATTAACTTATAATAATATATATTCATTATTAAAAATAAGAATTTATACAGGAAGACATCATCAAATAAGAGTTCATCTTAATGATTTAAATATTCCTATAGTTGGGGATAAAACTTATAGTAATATTAAAAATAAAGGATTTAGAAGATTATATTTACATGCATATTATATAGAATTTAGTCATCCAATTACAAAAGAGTTAATAAAAATAAAAACTGATTATCCTGATGATTTTACTAAAATATTAAAATATTCGGATTTTAATCAAAAATAAAAAGCTAGGTGTTTATTTAACACTAGCTTTTACTTTTCTTGAATTACCAGTTTTTTCCCATCCATCAATATTTGTTTGGGTACTCCATTGATATTTATATTTTTCAACGGTTGAACTTGTTGCTGTTGCATCTGTATAGTAGATTACACCTTTAGTACATGTTGTATTGCTACCTTCACCATATTTCTTAAATCCATTTGGACAAGAATATGTATCTGTGATAGTTGCATTTTGGACATCATTAGTTTGAATTGTACATCTAGTACCATTTAATGTACCAGTTGGACAATAATAACTATTAGCTTTAATTGGCTCAGCAGAGCTTGTAGTTGATACTATACATTGAGTTCCATTTAAAGTACCTTCACTACAATTATATCCATTTGTTGTATTAGGAACTTTATATTCATCAGTTGTTCTATAACAAGTTGTTCCTGATAAAGTATAACCAGATATTGAACAATAGTAATTTATTGATGCTGGTTTAATATCAGTAGTTGATACTACACAATAATTATATGATGAATCTACAACACCACCATTTGGACAATATGGTTGATTTTCCCATATTCTTTCAATATATTTAACACAACTATTACCAGATAATGTATATCCGCTTGGACAAGAAGTTACAAGTTTACTATTATCTGTAGATGTTGTAGTACTTGTACAAACGTTACCATTTAATTTACCCGTTGAACAATATTTTTGTAATTTACTTGAATCATTTTTATAACATTGAGTTGATGTACCACTACCTTTTTGAGTATAACCACTAGCACAAGAGTAACTTATTGTAGCATCTTTATAATAATAAGATCCAGCAGGACAATAATATGTATAAACTTTTTGATTACAATTTCCACTAGTACATGGAGCAATACTTACAGATTGTTTAGTACATCCATTATAAGTTTGACCATGATCTGTATATTCAGTTGTATATGTAGCACTTGTTCTTGTTATTTTACATTGAGTACCTGAAAGTGTTCCTGTACTACAAGTGTAATTCTTCTTGATTGCTGAACTTGTTGGTGAATTAGCTACACATGTAGAACCACTCTTTGTATAACCACTAGCACATTTAGTAGATGGAGTAGTATTCTTAGTAGTGGTTTTAACACAACTATTACCAGATAAAGTGTAGCCATCTTTACAAGATTTACTTGGTGTTGAGTAAGTTGCACAATTGTAATAATCAAGAGCGCTATAACCACTAGGACAAGTACCTCCTACAGTTTTATAAGAAGCTTTATAAGATGAAGTACTAGTTTTAACACATGAACCATTTCCTATTTGATTATAACCAACAGGACAACCATATGTAGGTGTAGCAGGAATTGTATCACTAGTCTTTTTATAACATCTTGTATTAGCACCACTTCCAACAGGAACATAACCATTATCACAAGTATAATTTGTAGTTAGTGTTGCATTAACTGTTTTAGTAGTAGTTTTAGTACATTTCATATTAGAACCACTACCAGATGCTGTATAACCACTAGGACATTTATAATCAGTTGTATATTTAGCATCAGTTGTAGTTGTAGTAACCTTAGTACATTTCATGTTAGCACCACTACCAGAAGATGTATAACCACTAGGACAAGCATAATTACTTGTAGCAGTAGCTTTTATAGTTGTATCATTATTCTTATAGCATGTTTTACCATCTTTAGTATAACCACTAGGACAACTATAAGTTACAACAGTATCTACGTATTTTTTTCTAAATTCATATTCTAAAACATAATCGGCATCGTCATTTGGTTTGCTTGGTTCATCAGGAGTTGTTGTACAATTTCCGTTAGTACATAATTGGTTACATCCTAACTCTTCAGTAGTTTTTGCAACTTCTGTTCCACATACTAAAGTAACAGTCATTTTATATTTACCATCTACATTAGTAACAAGAACATAACTTGCTTCAGTATCACACACTTTTTGTTCATAACCGAATGGTAATATTAATCCCATATCAATTAATTGTTTTAATGTATATTTTAATGTTTTACCTTCGCTTGGTAATTCACTAATTAAGAAATATTCT
This sequence comes from uncultured Bacilli bacterium, assembly GCA_947632205.1. GTDB lineage: Bacteria > Bacillota_I > Bacilli_A > RF39 > UBA660 > SIG200. Next base: position 3,321 of record CANROK010000048.1, on the reverse strand, counting down.
TTAGCTGTATCATGGAAATAACGATAATTTTCAAGGAAATCTCCTGTATAATATTTATCACTTAAGTTACTATTATTAGTATTATCATTTCCATTAGTATTAACATTTATACTAGGTTTATTGCCTCTAACTATAAGCCAAAATATAACAAATAATAAAACGGCAATTATTAAAATGATTAATCCTTTTTTTAATAAGCTTCCCCAATTTATTTCTTTTCTTGGTTCTTCAGTATACATAATTTAACCTCCTTCTTCTTATTAACGACTTTGTTTATTTTGTTCACAATAATTTGATTGACTAAATAATTCGTTTTGAACTTCTTCTAAGTTAGTCCATCTAACAACTTTATCGTAATCTCTTTCCCAATCCATATGAGCTGTTACACCACTTTGTAAACCAGTTTGGAATACTAAAGCTGATATAAAGTAATCGTATGGATCTTCTAAGATAGCGTTATTATCAAAGTTTTGATCACCTGATGAATAACTACTATCAGCAAGTGTACCACCAAATCCATAAGTAGTAGCTAAATAATGTCTATATAATTTTTCATTATTTTCGGTATTTCCTGGATTTCTAAAGTTTTCAACGTAAAGTGGAGTAGCTTGTTCTAAGTTACTTCTTAAATCACTACCTTCTTTGGCAAATAATGGAAGAGCAGCAACTTTATTTAAATCAGTTTCAGTTAAACTATTATTCATAACTTTATTACAAATTTGGAATAATTCATTAACTATTTCTTGGTGTGTTTCTCTATTTTCAGAAAAGAAAATATTTTTGTCTCTAATTGCTATTAAAACATTGTATAGAGTAGTTAAATCTCTATTTGAATTATTAAAGTAACCAGCATTGTATAAATCGGTAGCTCTATTAGCAATATCAACAGCTTCTTCACCAGATAAGTTATATCTTATTCTAGCATCTTCATAATCAGCTATTCTTGTAATATCGAAATTCTTGGCTTTAGTATAACTTTCAATTGGTTCAACAACATAATCTAGATTTAATAAAGCAAATATTAATTGTTCATCTCCATTTTGAGCAAGTAAATTAGCAACATATGGTGTATAACCTTTATCAATTAATTGTAATTTTAAATAAGTGAATGCATCAGTTAAATCATCATCTGTATTATCAGGTACATCTACATTAGTACTTTGAGTTGTTCCTGTAGTTGTACTAGGTCTTGATTTTTTTTGCTTTGAACAACTAGCTGCAAGTACACTTGTTAGAGATATAGTTAATATTATTCCAGCAACAACAGCAGCAACTTTATAATTTATTTTATTTTTATATTCTAAACGATTTAATTCATTAATATCTTGTTGCTTTTGAGTAATTAACTTATCAAGTACATCTGTATTTATATTTTCTTGCATTCTCATATCATCAATAATATCTGTAAGTCTTATTATATCATTTATAAAATGAATAGCTCTTTCTAAATCTGTATCTTTAACTCTACAAATTTTATTAGCACAATCTCTAAATAAAGGAATATTTTTTTGAATGCATTTTAAACGAATTTCTTCTTCTTTAGTTAATGAATCATTCGCTTTTAATTCTTTTTCTTCAGTAACTAAATTTTCTATACGTTCATTTAAATTTTTTAAACATTCTGCACGTTCTTTTGATAAATTCTTTTCTAGAATATCAATTTTAACTTCATCTTCATCTAAATCTTCACGATCAAAATCAATTACTGGCTTTTCAGTTTCTTCACTTATTTCTTCGATAGCTTCAAGCATTTTGATATTTTCATCAATTTCTTTGATTTCTGATTGTAAACGTTTGTTGGCAGTAGTTAAAGCTTCAATTCTATCAATATCAGCTTCAGTTAATCTTTCGCCACTATTTTCGATATTGGCTATTTCTTCTAAATTAGATTTATAAATTTCTACCTTAGTTTCTCTTTCATTTTTTAATGCATTTAATTTTGATTCACTTGTCATACTCAAATCCCCCTTTGTGAATACGGCGTCTATAATAACATAAAATGTTCTAAAAGTCAACAAAAAAGTGTACATAGGGTACACTACTAGAATTTTACTGGTTTATTTGATAATTCAAAATTTAAATTACTATTATTATTTGTTATTAAATCATAAATAGTAGTACTTTTAAGTTCATAGTTATTTTGTAAACTATCTTTTACAGGCATTAAAGGAATATTTATTTCTTTTTTTAATTTATTTAAATATTTTTTACCTTGTTGATTAAATCCTAATATTTTTATATATTCTAACTCTATTTTTTGATTATCTTCTTTAGTTAAACCAATTAAGATATGCACGAGCATTCTTCTTATTTTATTATATGTGTATCTTTTTGTTTTAATGCTTTCGATTAGATCATTTATATTTTGACAATTGTTAATAACTTTTTTTAATCTATTATGAATTCCTTCATCAACATCTAAATAATTTTCTAAATGTTTTTCAGAAATAATTTTATATTTAAGAATTTTAAAATAGTAATCATAATTTATTTTATTGATATAAGAAAGAGTAGATGCTGGTACATACTTTGATATATCTAAATTGTTATTTAATTTTTCTCTAATATTAGTAGCACTTATAATATCATTATTAGAAGTCGTATCTAAATAATCATTGGTTCTTTCTATACATACAGGTTTAATATTAAAATTATTTTGTTTAATACTTTTTATATAAGAAATTCCTAATAAATCATTTGCTTTAAAGGAAAAATCAATATTTAATGCTTTAGCCATCGCCGTAGGATAATTTTCACCCATATCTAAATATTCTTTAACTTTTGCATTATATTCTATATTTTCTTTAATAGTGTAACTAGCTATATTACTAAGAATTTCTATATTATTTGATTCACTGCCAAAAACAACGTATTCACATTTAAAATAATTGAGAATTTTAATAGCAGCATTAGCAAAAATATCGGCACTTTGGGTACCAAATACCACAGGTAATTCAATAACTAAATCAACACCATATAAAAGGGCTAAATTCGTTTTATTTTTTTTAGAAATAAGAGAAATTTCACCTCTTTGTAAAAAATAACCATTTAAAACGAGAATAACTAAAGAATCTGGAAATAATTCTTTAACTTTACTTATATGATATAAATGCCCATTATGGAAAGGATTATATTCACAGATAATACCAACTATTTTCATATAAAATCACAAATTTAATATAACAAATAATAATTAAGGAGTCAATAAAAGAAATTTAATTGACAAATTAAATTTCCATCTATTACTTGACTTTGACAGTAAAAACGAGCAATTCCTTTAATTATCTAGGTTTGCTCGTTTTTAAAATGTTGTACATTACA
>CANROK010000047.1 GCA_947632205.1 uncultured Bacilli bacterium | reverse complement strand
GAATCAAGATTAACAATGGGAATTAAAGATTCAGTAATTAATGCTTATAATAAATCAATTCATACCATAATTAGTTCTTCATCAATATTAATTATTGTTACTTTAATAGTAGCAGGTTTTGCGTCAGCTATTGCTGCTAAAATATGTGAAACTATTTCTCAAGGTACATTTGTATCAGTAATATTAATTCTATTTGTATTACCTGGTATACTTGCTGCGACAGATAAAATAATTTGTAGAAATGGATATTACAAAGAACCAAAAAAGTAAAATCAATTTAATCTTACTTCTTTAATTAAATCAAAAGAAAATCATCATTTTTCCTTATAAGTAAAAGGATTCCTGATGATTTTTAGTTTATATAATTGTATTTCTTTCATAGTATAAATTTTTAAAATTACTACATTAAATTAAAAGATTATATTCCCCCAAATAAAATTTAAACCTTGGTGTGAAGATAAATTTTTAACTGTTGATTTAAAGAATTTTAGAAGAAATAAAAAAAACTTTGTAAAAAAGATAATTTATACATAAATGATGTATTAGAATATGTAAGAGTACATCAACAATTGCTATTAGATTATTGGAATGCTAATATACCTGAGTACGAAGCAAAACAAATATTTTATGAAGAAAAAAATGAACATTTTGGCTGTACTATCTTATCTAAAAAAATTACTAATTTACCAATGAATTTACTTTTATATTGTTCATATACCCTTGATAGAGATAATATATTGTTTTTTCAAAATGATTATGGAAAACTTAATTATGATAATATGATAATGATAAGTGTAGATAAAGAAAATCCAAATGTACTAGTAAATAGAAAAATAAATATTAAAGAAGAAGATATACAATTGTTAAAAAATTTTATAAAAAAGTACTATGAAATAATAACAGCTTATAATAATGATAAATTAGATGATGATTCCCTAACTCATTTAATTGAGACAAGCCCATATGTTTTATAAAAGCCAAAGATTTAACCTCTTTGGCTATATTTTTTAATTAAATATTCTCTCTAATCCTTTAACAATCTCAATAACTAAATTACTTGATTTACTTTCTAATACTAATCTTTTACCTAATGTTATATCATCAGTAATAATATTATCAACATTTAGTTTAATCATATCATTTATGCCTTCACTTGTGTTAACAGTCCAGCCATAAATTTGTTTACCATTTTCATGTAACTCATTAACCATTTTTTTAGAAATACTTGATGCTTCAATACTAAAATAATCAGCATCTTTAAATTGTAATAAATCTCCATAAGCAATGCTCATAACATAAACTGTAATAATATCTTTATCTACATTCTTAACATTTTCTAAAACACTATATATTTGCGATGTAACAACACACTCACTAGCAAAATCATTATCTTTAATAATTTCTACTACTTCTTTTTCAAAATCCGTTTCATTACCAGTTGGTTTTAATTCAATATTAAGTTTCATATTATTATCTTTAGCCCATTTAATTACATCTTCCAGTAAAGGTATTTTTTCACCTTTAAATTTTTCATCTTTCCAACTACCGGCATCATATTCTTTTATCTCATCATATGTAGCTTCCCAAGTATTTTTATTTACACCTGTAGTTCTTTTAAAATTAGTATCATGCATAACAATTATTTTATGATCTTTCGTTTGTTGAACATCTAACTCAATCCAGTCAGCTCCAAGTTCTTTTGCCCCAATAAAGGATGCTAAAGTATTTTCCGGATAAGCACTACTTGCACCTCTATGAGCGGTAATTTCCATATTTTTTATATATTCAATATTTAAATTATATTTACCCTTTTCTACACCATAAATAAGTATTACACTTGATATAAAAGCAATAAATATAAAGATAATAACAATAAATTGCCATTTACTTTTAGAAATTATTTTATCTACTTTTTTAAAGTTAATATGTCTTATATCTTCTTTGTTTTCTTCTTTATGTTTATAGAATAATGTACTAATTATGGCATACCCAATAGATGTTCCTAAAATCATATATATAATTAAAGTTATAAAAATAAATACTACTACTATACTAATTAAGATAGAGTTAAAGAAAACAATATTTTTTAAAAGCTTATTTATTAAAACAATTATAATTATACCCAATAATATAAATAAAACATATATAACAAATAATAATACTTCTACTCCAAATATTTTAAGTAAATCTTTTAAATGATTTTTCTTACTTAATTTACTACTACTAATATGAGCATTTTTAAATTTTTTATCTTCTAAGAAATAATAATGTAGTGTATATAACCATTTTAATAATAAGAATAATAAAGCAATGGTTACTAAGATAAATAATATAGATAAAACTTGATTATTATTAATATAATCCATAATAAATTCAGGAATCTTAATCGAAGTTATTACACCAGTACCTACCCCAATATTTAAAAAAGGAATTAAGAATAGGACCAAAATAAGCATTCCAAAATTTTTAGGATAAAATATTTTTAAAGATTTTTTTAAAGACAAACTGACTGCTTCTTTTAATGATATTTTCTTATCTTGAAAACTAGCATCAAATAAAATAATTATAGTACCAATATCAAAAATAGTATAAAAACCAATTAATAATAATAAAATAAGTAAAGAAATTAAAGTAATTGGCTTTGTAATAAAACTAACTGCATTTTCAAAAGTTAAATAACTAAAGCCAGTTAAATGCATAATAAATTTAAAACCATTTAAGAATAAAGGCATAAATATTAATAAAGTTAATATCTTAAATATAAATTCAAACTTTATTACTTGCCAAATATTATTTGTTAATATCTTTTTAAAATTCTTGAACATATTAATCACTCCAAACATATTTTAACATTTCTCATAATTCATAACAATCAAAACAATAATAAATTTTATATAAATTATTAAATATATAGTATAATAATTATAGGATAGGAATATAGTATGAAACAAAGAATAATTATAATTATTATCATATTAATTTTACTAGGAGGACTTATATTGGCTAAACTAAATATAAATAAAAAGGCATTAACAGATGAATCTAAAACTACATATAAAATAATAGATGAAACAGAAGTATGTGCTGATGCTTTAGATATTATTTGTGAAGATAATAATTATACTTATTATTTACCTTGTATAAAAAGTAATAATATATTTATAGAGTTTTCTAATAATACAAAGTATTCTTTAAAATATGTTTTAGATAATAATTTAATAAGTATTAATGAATTAATAGATAAGGGATTAGAAGTTATTAAAATAGATAAAAATGTTAAAAAAGATGAAGTTATCAACAATGATGAAGATATTAACAAAGAGGATGTTATTTTAACAAAAGAAGAAATTAAAAAATATAATATGGAAATTAAAGAAAAAGCCACTATGATATATGATATGAATATAAATAAGATTTCTAAAGAACAAATATTAACATACATTAATAGTTATTCTTTAAATTTACCTAAATATAATGGTAGTTATACATATACTCATGAAAATACGAAAGATATATTAGATAATAGAAATATAGATAATGTTAAGAATTTAAATAATATTCAAAAAGGTATTGTTGTAAAAAGAGCTAATTTAAGAAGTTTTCCAACAGATAAAGCATTTTACAAAAAGAAAAATGTAACTGATCATGATAGATTACAAGAATCAGAATTATTAGTAAATACACCAGTATTAATAATACATGAAAGTAAAGATAATTTATGGTATTTTGTTATTACCCCATTTTATGTTGGCTGGGTTAAAAAAGATAATATTGCTCTAGCTAATGACAATGATTATGAATTTTTTATTAATAATGTTAATTTTGGAATTATAACTGAGGCAATGATTTACGAAAATGATACTATTTTAGATATGAGTATTAAACTTCCTTATTTAAATAATGATAATTATATTATACCTATTAAAGGTAAAGATGATTATGTATTAAAAAAAGAAATCACTATTACAAGTGATAAAATTAATAAAGGATATTTAGCTTATACTAAAGAAAATCTTTATACCCAAGCTAAAAAATACTTAGGTGTTAACTATAGTTGGGGTGGTAAAGACAAAGGTGTCGATTGCTCTAGTTATATAAGTAATATTTATCGAGTTTTTGGCTTCTATTTTCCAAGAAATACAAGTGTTCAAAATACTAGTGTTGGTAAAATTATCGATTTAACTAATAAATCAAAGCAAGAAAAATTAAAGTTAATTGAAAAAAATGAACCATCTCTTCTTTATCAAGATGGTCATGTTATGCTTTATATAGGTAAAGAAAACAACAATCATTATATTATTCATGCTAATGGTAGTACGATGAATGTAGCTATTACCAAGTTAGAAAATTCTAGCTATTTAAATAAAATAAATAAATTAGTTTTAATTAAATAATTATTTTCGTTTTTCCTTTTTATTCTTCTTATTTTTTTTAAATATTTTAGTTATCTCAAACTTAGGGAAAGCATTGATAACTCTAGTATATAATTTTTTATTAGTATGTAGTATTTCTTTTCTAACATATTTGGTAACTTTTTCTGTATTATCTTTTTTAACATTTCTAGCAAATTTTTTAAATTTCCAAATAATTTTAAAAGATATAATAAAATCTATTAAAATAATAAAAGTTATAATTATACTTAAAATCAATTGTCCCTTTACAGGTATATAATTAATTAATTTTATAAATAAAGGATTTAAAACGTAAATAACAATTACACAAGCGATACCAAATGGTATTAAATTTTCTAAACAAATTCTACCATTTATATTATATTTCTTTTGAGAATAATCCCACCATCTAGTATTAAATATTTTTTCTAAAATAAAACTTGTCGAATATTCTACAACAGCACAAATAAAAATAGATAAAATAAATAATCCCAATGGTCTATCTACATATTCCTTTAATAGAAATGTAGCTAAAAGAGCACCAATACCATATATAGGGCAATAAGGTCCTATTAAAAAACCACGATTGACAAGTTTTTTAGTACAAAAAAGAACCACTAAAACTTCCATTAAAAACCCTAAAATAGAATAAATAAACATTAATATAATAAAAATATATATATTCATAATTACCCTCTTAATAAATTATATCAAAATTACATAAAAAAATTAAGGATATATTTAATATGCATATACATCCTTAATTTATTGGACTTTTAAAAGTTAATCTTTATTATAATATACAAAACATTTATTTTTTGTTGTACTTGCTACTGTTATGCCATCATCATTTACAGAAACTGAACCAGTTGATTGTTCACAATTAGATGTATAATAAGAATAACCTTCTGTTGGTATATTACTTGCTAATTCATAATCTTTTCCTTCAAAAGTTCTATCAGCAATTTCATTACTTTGAATATAAATAAAAGTATCAATATCACTGGTTTGTAGATTATCAAAATAAAAATTACATACTACTCTTTTATTACTTGATAAAGTCATTTCGTGAGATGAATTATTATAACTATAATGACAATCACCGGTTCCATTGTTATTACAATTAATAACTGTTTCTTTATTGGAAGGATCATAACATTTAGTTTCTCCTTGTTTAAATGTAAATCCAGTTTCAGGAATACTATAAGTTTTTACATAATTATTACCATTTGTTCCATCTTTTTTCCAAATAACCATATTTATATCAGAAAATTTATCACCAAAATCGCCAACTTTGGCTGCTAAAATGCTAAAATCATCAGTATCACTATAATATGCCATTGTTGATTTGATACTAACAGCAATAATGCCTAAACTTAATACTATTAAAAAATATATAGTGATTTTTACTTGCTTTGACATTTTTTCGAAATCATTAGACAACCTAGTCATATACTTCACTTTCCATTCTTTACTCAATAGTATACATTTCTTGCAAAATATCGACAATATTTTTACTATCTAAATAAATTATATTATGGACACTTATTATTGTAAAGAGATAACGTCTATTTTTTAAATATAATGTCAAAAGTTTACGTTTTTTTATATTCACACAATTTGGTTGTCATATTATTTAATAAAGGAGGGATATTTTGCAATTTTTACCTAAAAATGTTCCTCCAAAATTATTTACTGCTAGTGCAGTTTTAGTTGCCTACATTCTTCTTGACGATACTTCCGCTAATGAACAAAATGCATTAGGTAACTGGTTAATGCTTACAGCCCAAGTTTTATGTACTAATGCTGCCTATAAACAATTTCAGCAAGGATTCAATAGTACCCAAAATGGAACAGTAACAGGTGGAAATGATAATTACCAAGAGTCAAATGAAGATACAGTCAAAATGTTAAGGAAAATGGTTAATGCCATCAATCAAGAAATTGAAGAAATCAAAAAGAAGCTATAAATTAACTTCTTTTTGATATTCAAACAATCTTGATGGTCGATGTCCTTCACCTGTTTTTATTCTTGACGTTGGTTTAACTTTAGCAGCTATACTTCTTCTAAAAGCAGAATCTAATAATTTTTTATTTAGCAACTCTTCATATACTTGTTGTAATTCTCCCAAAGTAAATAATTGAGGCATCATATAAAAAATAATATCATTATTAATATTATCTTTTAAATATTTTATGCCCTCAGCTATAACTAAAGAATGGTCATAAGCAATACAATTGCTTTCAATAATATTATAAGTATAATCATTTTTATTATTTTTTTTAATAATTTTTTCTAATACTACTTTAAAATTTTCAATACCATTATCAAATTGTAATTCTAGTATATTATTGTTTTCTATAATATTTAAATTAAACCAAGAAGCATCTTTTATATTATTTATATTTATTTTATCCTTATCAATTAAAACAATATGTGCTGTACTTATAAGTCTGATAAATGGATCTCTATTAATAGAATCAAATGTATGTAATTGTTCTAAATAGTAATCCGAATCATTAGTACATATAGACATTAACTTTTGAGATGCATCATAAGCCGTTTCATCTACATCTATAATTTTTCCAGGTAAACACCAAGAGTATCTAAATGGAATTTTATCTCTCTTTATTAACAAAACAGATAAATTTTTTTGAGACAATTTCCGATAATTATCTAAAATTTTATCTGAAATACTAAATATTAACATTTCACTCGCTACTGAAATTTGTCTTTTATTTACATTATTGATTTCCTTATTATTCATTTTAACCATCCATAACTAAAAAAATAATATTAAATATTTTAGATATTGTCAATAAATTATTTAAAAATTTAAATTTAATATTTATTATGCATAAGCAATAAAAGTAATAATATTTAAGCGAATCACAATTGACAATCCTAAAACTTTTTGCTATAATACGTAATTGTTTTGTAAAGGGGGATTATGTATGAGTGAATTAACTACAATACAATTTCTTATAATTCATAATAGTAATAATCAAATATTAACTAGCGTTTTTAAAATGGAAAGGGATTTACTTGGTTTTTCAAAATTAATAGAATTAACTGATAAAGATAATTTTAAATTATTTTCTAAAGAAGAAATAATGACTTTTATTAAATATTTAGAATCAAATTTGGAATTTTTAAAAAATGTTTTTAGAAATAACAAAATTGAAGATATTAAAGAAATTAAATCAATAACTCAAGATATCGAATATTGCTATCTTGTTTATAATTTAAAAGATGATATTCCTTATTGGGAAAACACTTCTTATTTATATGAAGGAATAAAGAATTTTGAGCAAAAAATTAGTAAAATTCATAATACTTATTTTGCCAAAACTACAGCAAGTGCTTACGTTAATTTATTAAAATATAAATTTATTGAAAATAATATATTAAATCATAATTTAGTAAATAATATTAATGTTAGTGAAATAAATGATTGGTCAATAAGTAATGCTAAAGAAAATTATTTAAAATCTTTACATATTAGTATTGCTGCATTCTTTAATCTATATACTTCTGTTAATATTATTGTAGAAAAGATTATGAATGAAAATATTAAACTAGAAAATTATTATGAACAAGAAAAAAATGGTATTAATGACGTATTAGAAAAAAGTTTATCTAAAAAATTACATAATACTAAAAATAAAAAAGTTATATAATATAACTTCAGATTGTTGACAAATAAAATTTGTTAATGATCTTTTTATTTTGGAAAAATTATAATAATGAAATAAACGCACTTCTATCAAGTGCGCTTTCTATTTTTACTCGAAAACTCGAGATTCTTATTAATCTGGTGGCTCCAGCGGGAATTGAACCAGCGACACAAGGATTTTCAGTCCTCTGCTCTACCGACTGAGCTATGAA
>CANROK010000046.1 GCA_947632205.1 uncultured Bacilli bacterium | reverse complement strand
AAATACAAAAAAATTAAATTAGTCATTTCAATAAATTCTTTATGTAATTTTAAATTTTCTTCTTCTTTTAATAATTCTCTTTTTTCTACTATTTTAAATTCATCATTGTACTCTTGATATGGCTTTAAATCTAAATCATTTATTTCTTTATTATATAATTCTTTTAATTTCCTATTATATATATTTATAGAACTTGTAAGTATTGCTCTAAAAATATTTATTATTTTATCTTTATCATTAAGAATATTAAAACTTATATTTTCTTCTTTATTATCACTAAATAAACAATTTAATCTTATATTAGTGCCATAAGTTGATCTATAAAAAGAATAATAATCTTGATATTCATAATTTATTAATAATTTAAATTTATTTTTATTTTTTTCTAAATATTCAGGCATAAAATTACTATTATTTTCATTTAAAATAACAATATCATAATCTGTTAACTTAACTTTCTTTTTTAATGATTCTTTATTATTAAATATATAAGTAACATTTAAACCTAGTTCATTATTTATATTTTCTAATTTTTTAATTAAATTAGGTTTATTATGTAATAATAATATTTTTAAATCACTTTTCTTCAAAGTATCTTCACCAATTAAATTATACGTTTGAAAAAAGAAATAATCAACTTATTTCTTCATTAATTGGTAAAGTTACATAGAATTTAGTTGCTTCTTTATCACTAGTAGCTTTTATAGTTCCTTTATGAAGTTCTACTATTTCTTTTGCTATTGCTAGCCCTAGACCACTACCACCAGTTTTTGTCGTTCTTGAAGTATCAATGCGATAAAATTTATCAAATATTTTATTTAATTTTTCTTTAGGTATAACATCTCCTTTATTACTAATAACTATTTCTACTTCTTTTTTTATTTTACGAACATTAATATTTATATTTTTATCTGTACTATAATAAATGGCATTTTTAATTAAATTACTAAATACTCTGGCTAATTTATCTGAATCTCCTTCAACAAAATATTTATTTTTACTATTTAATATTATTTCTTTATCTTGTTCTTTTAAAAGAGGATAAAAATCATCAATAATTTGTTCTAACATAATATTTAAATTAATATCTACTTTTTCTAATAAAATTGTTTCTGAATTAAATCTGGTTATTTCAAATAATTCATTAATTAAATCTTCTAATTTATAAGATTTATCTAAAGCAATATCGATATATTTTTCTCGTTTTCCACTCGGCATATCTTTAATTTCACTTAGAAGGGATAAATAACCAATTAAACTAGTAAGAGGGGTTTTTAAATCGTGGGCTAAATATACAACTAAATCATTTTTTCTTTGTTCATTTTCTTTTGCTAAATTTTCATTTTTAATTGATTCGGTTTTAATCGTATTTATTTGCTTTTGTAAATCTTGAAATTCGATAGGAAGTTCAATATAAGGTATATCATTATTTAAGATATCTTGAGAGGCCTTAGATAAAGCATTTAATAATTTAAATAATTTTTTTACAATCATAAACACAATAATGATTATACCAATTAACCAAATAAATAAGCCAAGAAATAAAAGCATCTCATCTTCCCAATAAAAAGTCCTATAAAAACTTTGAAAAAAATAATAAATTTTAGGTGATATATCATATATTATTTGAAAATCAGCAACATTAACTAAATAGTTTATAGCATAAATAAAAAATAAAAAAGCAAAAGGACAAATAATCGTCCATAAGGCAATTTTTATTAAAAATTTAATAAATAATTTATTTAATAATTTATCTTTCAATTTTATACCCCACTCCCCATACCGTCTTTATATACTTTGGCATTTTACTCGTATCATGCATTTTTTCTCTTAAATGTCTAATATGAACCATAATCGTATTATTATCATTTTCAAAATATTTTTCTCCCCATACATTCATAAATAAATCTTCTGTTTTAACAACATTACCTCTATTTTTACATAAACACCAGAGAATAGAAAATTCGGTTTTCGTAAGATCAATTGGTTCATCTTCAAAAATAAATTCATGGGTATCGTTATTAATGATTATACCTCTAAAATCAATAATATTATCATCATTTGTTTTATTATAAGTTTTATATCTTCGAAGTTGGGCTTTAACTCTTGCAATTAACTCTAACGGTTGAAATGGCTTTGTAATATAATCATCGGCTCCAATCGATAAACCACTAATTTTATCAATATCTTCTACCTTAGCAGTTACAAAGATAATGGGAAAAGTATACTTTTCTCTTATAATACTACATAATTGAAAACCATCGATAGTAGGCATCATCACATCTAAAATAGCTAAATCTATTTTTAATTTATCGATGTCATTTAAAACATTTTTACTATCATAATATTTATAAACATGATAATTTTCGTTTGTTAAATATATTTCAATTAAATCAGCGATTTCTTTTTCATCATCTACAACTAAAATATTCATAATTAACACATCCTTTAAATATAAAATTCCCAAATATTTTTTATTTGCTTTTTTATATCATCATAATCCCATAATTTATTACTATTTTTGATACTATTGGGATCATTTACTTTTAGTAAACCATCAACTACTCCTGTTAAAACAATATAATGACCTTGCGTCGTAAAATCACCAGGACCAACATTTAAAATTACCGGATGATTATTATTTAAAGCATTAAATATTACATTTTTAGATAAAGGTAAAACTCTGCTTTCAACTCCATAATTTTTACTTCCATAATGCATTAAATCCCAAGTAGTTCCACCATTATCAATATAGTAGCCCTTTTCTTCCGCCATTTTGGCAATCTTATATGGAGTAAGTGTTTTATCTTTAGTAAGATAAACTAAAACCATTGCTAAACTAGTTGGACCACACCCACTTAAAACAATTGTATTTTTACCATAATTACCATAACCCCATCTTTCATCCCATTGCAAAAATAATGGTACTGTATCTAAATCTATATCACCAACATCATCACTAAAAACTTGACCTTTTTTCGAAGGATAATCTAATACAAAATCAACCATATCTAAATCTTTTGATAGCATAAAAAGTAGTGTTTCAGGATATGCTTTATAATTATCTAAAATATCTTTTATTTTACTATTACTTTCACTTAATTTGGCTAATTTATTTAATAAATTATTTTCATAAGTAGTATCTACATTACTATAAATTGGTTCGCTTTGAATATAGTTATAACCAAAAAATAATAAACTAAATAACATAACTAAAATAATTAAATAATATATCGTTCTATTCTTCATAATTCACTTTCTTACTAAACAAAAAGAATACTCTCTTTGTAACTTAATTATACTATAAAATAGAGAGTATTCTTTAAATAATTCTTATAAAATACTTAATTTTTTCTTAATTATTTCTTTTTTTCATCAAGTATACTACATATTGTACTTATTGTAAGTAAAATAACAACAATAAAAGTAACGTTAGGCATCTTTTTTGTAAAAAAATAATAAATAACAGCAAGAATACATAAAAGCAATGCTAAAATAGCACTTAACACACTAATATTATAAAAACTCTTTTTCTTTTTCATTTCTAATCCTCCATTGGTTTACATACACTATCATTTATTTGATTTAAGCCAGTTTTTTTAGTTTCCTTTATTTCTAAAGTAACATTTAAATTATCATTATTTATAAATTCATCTATATCTTCTTCATTTATTAATGTTTTCGAACTACCTTTAATATGATATACAAATTCATAATATTTATTAGCTTTTAATTTCTTTTTTAAAGAAGTTGGTATAGATATTGTTTTAGGATAAGCATTTTGTAAAGCATCAACAACAATATAATTATAATTGGGATTATCTGTTTGATAATTACTTAATATATTTACAATATTATAGGTCTTCGTAAAAGAACAATCATAATTAAAATTAAATGTATCATTTCTCTCTTCACAATAGCCATTACTATATTCCATTCCCTCTAATCCAAGATAAATATCTTCATTAAATTTTTTATCTATGGCATTAATTAATTTATGACATTTTATAAGGGTTATATCATTATTAGTATATATCCTACTACTTTTACTTTGATAAGAAGTACTACCACCATCATCGTAATCTAAGACATATTTTAAATTAGATATGATATCATTGATTAAATCTTCATTTTTATTTAATTCTTTATCTAAATAATTATAATTAGCATTTCCTTTTTTTATTTCAAGAGAATTTATACAATTAGTATAGATTTTTCTACCATCTTTAAAAGTATAAAATAATTCTAAATCATTAGTACAATTATCTTTACTTAAAACATTCAATGTATAATTATAATATTTATTCCCTGGTTTATTCTTTGTTATATTTCCTATTATTCCTAAAGTTAAACCTAATGATAAGCCAACAATAAATACAATAAATAGAATAAACCATTGATAATTTTTAACTTTTTTTCTTTTTTTATTTTTAGAAGATTTCTTTTTAGTCGTTGCCATATTTACCTCTTTTCTTATTTCATTTTATATAATTGAATTAAATCTTTAATTGATAATTTAGTACCATAATTAAGAATAGCATTAGAATATATTTTAATAGCAATATTAGCAATTATTAAAATGGCTGAAAGCAATAAAACAATAGATATAATTACTTCTTTTAAAGAAGCAAGTCCCATCATAATTCTAAGAGGCATACAAAATGGTGATGATAGTGGAAAAATAGCTGCAAAAGTATTTAATCCACTTGCAGGATTTAAACTTGTAAAATAAGCGATATAAAAGCCAAAAACTGCTAAAAGTGAAACAGGGGTATTAACTGATTGAATATCTTCTGGTTTTGATGCTGTTGATCCAGTTAAAGCATACAATAAAGCATATACAAGATATCCTAAAATAAAATATACTAAAGCAATTATACCAATTCCTATATTAATATTAGAAACATCAAGAATAACATTTAATGTTTCATGATCTAAGAATAAATTAGCACTTATTAATGCAGTTAAAATTATTAATAATACTTGTCCAATTCCTACAAGTCCTATTCCTAAAGTTTTCCCTAAAACAATATTACGAGGTGAAGTTGATGTTACTAATGTTTCAATTATTTTAGAAGTTTTTTCTGTTGTTATGGAACTAGATACTTGATAAGCACAAAAGTATACAGCATAGAATAAAATAATTGAAGAAAGCATCATAATAACAGAATTAATTTCATTATTATTTCCTAATTGGACAACATTATAATTAATAGTAGGATTTAAACGTGCTAATTCTTCCTCCGTCAATTCTAATTTATTTAATTCTAAATTTTTATATAAACTACTTATACTATTAATTAAATCATCTGGGGAAGTATAGAAAACAGAAATATCATTAACAATATAATCTAAATTAATATCATTCTCATTTTTATTAATTAAAATTGCTCCATCAATTACTTCATCTTCTATATCTTTTTTTACATCATCTTCATTATATTTATTTAAAACTAATTCATAATTTAAACCAAAACTATTTAATAATTCTAAATTATTTTCAAAAACATTATCTTCATCAATAATAGCAACTTTTTGTTTAGTATCATCTAAATTAGAAGAAAAATGTTTTATTAAATTAGGAATATTAAACCCAACAACTATTAATACTAAAATGATAATAGTAGAAATAATATAAGATTTTCTATGTAGCATATCTTTAATAGTAAATTTTGTTACTGTCATTATACTATTCATAATTCTTCACCTTTTCTATAAAAATATCATTTAAAGTTGGTTTCATTATTTCAAATTTATTAACCTCTATTTTTTTAGCAACAACTTCTTTTAATAATTTATGAGCTTCTTCTTCATTATCAATTTTTAAGACATATTCATTATCTTTACAAAATTCAATTTCTAATTGCATTTTATTAATTAAATCTGTAATTGGCACTACTACATCTATTTTTAATCTATTAGCAGGATATTTATCTTTTATTTCTTTTAAATTACCTTGTAAAATAGTTTTACCTCTATCTAATATTAATATATCCGTACAAAATTCTTCAATGGTAGCCATTTGATGGGCTGACATAATAATATATTTACCCTTTTTTACTAAATCAATAATTATATTTTTTAATATTTCTGTATTAACTGGATCAAGACCACTAAATGGCTCATCTAATACAATTAATTCAGGATCATGAATTATAGATGTCATAAATTGAATTTTTTGTTGATTTCCTTTAGATAATTTTTCAGCAGTCATATTTAAATATTCTTCTACTTCTAACTTTTTAGCCCATTTATTTATTTCTTTAATGGCCTTTTCTTTCTTAATACCTTTTAATGCTGCAAAATAAATTAATTGGTCAATTATTTTAACTTTGGGATAAATACCTCTTTCTTCAGGTAAATAACCAAAATTAACTTTTTTTCGATCTACTTCTTCATTATTCCAAGTTATTGTTCCCCTATCTTTTTTAATAATTCCTAACAGCATTCTTATTGTTGTTGTTTTACCAGCCCCATTAGTACCAAGTAAACCAAAAACGCCTGGTTTATTTAATGTGAAAGATAAATCTATAACTGCTTTCTTTAAACCAAATTGCTTAGAAACATTTTTTAATTCTAGACTCATATTTTACTCACTTTCTCATTTATTATATCATGTATTACAGTAATTAGCTAGAGAAAGAAAAAGCAAGCAGAACAATCTACTTGCTAATACAATTAACTTAATATTACTCTATAATATACGGATTAGTTTTATCTCCTGTACCACTTTTTATTGTTGTATCTTTAGTTAGATAGAATACCGGACGATTGCCATAATGTGTGGTCCAGTTACCATCTGTCATGTCTCTGAACATGGATCCAGAATATTTTAAATAATAGTAATACCATGGATGATTAACAAATTTTGAATTTATCATCGTATTTTCATAATCAAATCTTGGCCAATTAGGATTATTATTACAATGCTCAGGTTGTTCAATACAATATTCTCCGTTATAACTATCTTTTAAATAATGTATCCAACTATTAGCAGCATTAGTACTATTTCCAGGATTTCCTGCATCACTTTCATTAGTTTTATATGCATATAAATAATCTGAAATATTTATTAAACTAATTTTAGCTTGAGTAATTGTTTTAAAACCATTTTCTAAAGCATATACTGCATTACCATCAAAACTATATGAATCTAAAACTCCATATTTCCAATTATGATCTTCAATTTTATTTAACCATACACTTCCATTATTTAAATATCCATAGTAATTATTTTCTACAAAAATATTGGTATCTCCATTATAACCTGATTTACTTCCGTTACTAATTCCATTTAATCTCTTATATATCATACTATCTGGCCACATACACTTTTCCCCATTTGCACCACAATCTGTATTAAAATTATTCCATACAAAACTTACATTTCCATTTTCCTCTACAAATGTTTCTTTAATAAGTTTTAACTCACCTTCAGGTGTTATGCCAATTATTCTATACATATATTTATCTATTCCTTCATCTGTTGTACATTCTGTTTGCTTTGTTGTTCCAAAACATATCCAATTATTGACATCATCTGTTCCTTGATATCTATACATTCCTCCAACTAAATCTTCTGTTATATAGTCATTTTCATCATTATCCCTTAATACTAATTCTATATCAGGTATCTTCTTATATGTTATCTCTATATCTCCTTCAACTGTTGTTATTGTTAATATATTTTTTTCAAATGTATATTTATCACTTGGTAAAGTTATTTCATTTTCTGTTATCTTATACCTTGCATCTTTATAACTACTTAAATCTACTCTTAATGTATCTCTTTCCATTACTTCTTTTGGTAAACCACTTGCTCCATCTGGAAATCCTGTATATGTTACTTTATAATATGATCTAAAATCAAAATTTAATAAGATATTATAAGTGGTATTATTTTCATCATATTTTCCTTCTTTATATTTTATTGTTATTTGGAATTCTTTTTTATGTCCGCTTTTTTCTATTTTATCTTTTAATGTATACTCACTTATTTCATATTCTAATTTATCATTTAATCCATCGATATTATATATTCCCATATCAACATTGCCAAAGTTTGTTACTTTTACTCTATATGTTATACTTGAATCTTCATTTGGTAAACTTATTCCAGCACTTATATTCTTTACATCATATTCTTCCCAATTTGATGTTGCATTTGTACTACTATCTACTTCTACTCCTGTTACTCTTATATTCTCTTGTCTTCTTACTTTTACTAAACCATTTATTTCTAGTTGTTGTTGTAATGTTGAATAACATATTGATATTGTATATATTAACACTACTATTATCGTACACATTCCATATATCTTTTTATTACTTTTCTTATATCTCTTATTATACATATTTTCCTCTTTATTTTTTATATTTTAATTATATAATACCCCCCCCGAGTGTCAATAATTTTTGATTTGAAATGTGTGAAATCAAAGTATAGATTTGCAAATTAAATTAGCTTAGTAATTGCAAAATAAAATATACAAAATATTTGC
>CANROK010000045.1 GCA_947632205.1 uncultured Bacilli bacterium | reverse complement strand
AGTTTTACACAAATTTACAACTATGGTATTAACTTAATCAGAGTTATTTTCGTAAGCAATTCGCTCTACTACAAATAACATAACAACAAAATTAAGTGTTGATGAACCACCATAACTCATAAGAGGAAGAGGTACACCAGTTAAAGGAAGTAAAGCAAGCATTCCCGATAAATTGATAATTATATGAAAAGTAAATAGCCAAAAGGTTCCATATGCTAAAATTGAATTTCTTAAATTTTTCGTATTCTTAGCAATAAGTAATATTCTAAATAACATAATTGCATATAAACATAAAACAAAAACACCCGTTATTAAACCCAATTCTTCTACTAAAATTGCAAATATAAAGTCAGTATGGCTTTCTGGTAAATATAAAAATTTTTGTGTACTTTTACCAATACCAACACCAAATAAACCACCATTATTAATAGCTATGAACCCATTACATACTTGATAACCAGTTTCTTCTGTATATCTTTGACAAGGATTACGAAAATTAAAACGACTCATTTGATCACTATTTAAGATTGGGGCACCACTATAAAGAAGTAAAATGGCAAAAAATACTATACCAATACTTAATAATGACAATACTTTTAATAAATTGCTTTTAATCCTGGGAATTGAAATAAAAATACAAAATGAAATAGCAAATAAAATAGCAGCACTTCCAAAATCCGGCTGCATGATAATTAAAATGCACATAAAAACCGCAATAGAAGCTGGAATTAAATATATATATATATTATCAATCTTCTTTTTAAATAAAGTATTATAAAAAATAGCCATAAAAACGATAATAGCAGATTTAGCAAATTCGCTAGGTTGAACACTTAAACCGAGTATAGGAATATAAAACCAACTTTGCGTATGATTAGTAATTTTTCCATAACCAAGTAATAAAATTAAAGCTGCAATTACCACGCCAATATATAGCCAAGATAATTTTTTATAATACTTAGTTGGGATATTTAAAATAATAAAACCACCAATAAAAGCAATGATAAAAAATATTAATTGTTTAATAAAGAAATAAGTTGTTGGTTTATTATAACGTAAGATAGCAGCTACTGAAGATGAAGAGAAAACCATCAAAAGACCGATACCACTTAATAGTATCATAATAATAAGTAAAGGTTTATCAATTTTTGCTAATATCTTTTTCATAATATCTTCCTATATTTAATAATAACATAAATAATAAAATATAAAAATAAATTATGAATTTTTTTATGTCAAAATGTGACTAAGATTAATAAAATATAATAGATACATAAAGGAGGTATAATATGTATTATTACGGAAATAATGGTTACTATGGTGGTAACTATGCTGGTACTCCTTGTAGTGGTGGTGGCTATGCTGGATACACTAGTGGTTATGGTATAGGAGCAGCTATATGGATTGTCTTATTTATCTTATTAGTCATAATAATTGGTGCTGGCTGGTTTAATGGTAATAATAACAATAACTATAATAACTAAGGAAGAATCTCTTCCTTTTTTATTTGCTATAAAATAAAAAAAGAGCATCTACTCAACATAATAGATGTTCTAAATCAAATATTTTAGTATTATAACAATACTAATTTTTTATGTGTATCTTTACCAACATAGCCATCTACTTTTAGATTATGATCTTTTTGATATTTTTTTACTGCTTTTAAAGTATCGGGGCCAAAATGACCATCTACTCCACTAGATCCACAACTATAACCTAATTCATTTAATCTTTCTTGTAACCATTTAATATGTATTATTGCTTTCTTACCTTTGTATAATTGATTTTTTGAACAAGCTTCACTAGTTTTAGAGCCAAATTTACCATCTACTTCTAAATTTAAATTATATTGCTCATTTAAAGCCATTTGTAATTTCATACATGGATTTTCTTTAACTATGGTATTATTTACATTACCATAATTAACATAAGGTAAAAAACCATGTTTCTTCCATTTATAAACTTTTTTACCATCTTTACTTCTAGTCCCATCTTTACTTACTTGTGATTTTAAAACATTATTAGTCCAAGCAGCAGTTGCTTCAATAACTTCCCCATTACCTACATAAATACCAGTGTGTCCTTTTAACCATAAAAGTTCTCCAACTTCTATATGAGAAAAATCACTAGAAACATTATAACATTTATTAATTAAATTATCTGTTCCAACATCTGGTACACCATTGGATTTATAAACCGCTCCTCCTCTTTTCTTAGAAAAATCAGCATTCCAACCCCATAATATTCCTTTAATTAAACAGACGCAATCAAAGTACCATGTATCTTCATTATGACTACCCCAGCCACTTTTCTTATATTCTGTTTTACTATTTAAAGCCAAATTTAATTTAGCAATAAATTCATTTAAATCCATAAAATCCCCTTCTATTTATTATATGTTATTTTGTTCCTTTATTTATTTACTAATAACTAATTTAATCATTAAAAAAGCCCTATTTAGAGCTTAATTTCATAATGGCGGAGCAGGAGAGATTTGAACTCTCGCGCCAGTTTAACCCGACCTACACCCTTAGCAGGGGCGCCTCTTCAGCCTCTTGAGTACTACTCCATACCAAGAATTACTTCTTTAGTTTAACACAAGTAATTCTGTAAGTCAATTAACTTATATCTTTATTATAAACTTTTTTTAATAAAACAATACTAATCTAATAAAATATTTCTTATAGCATTTATATTTTCATATTGAATAGATACATAATCAGATGAAACATCATTATTATCAACAATATCATTAATATCAACTATTTTGGCTTTATAAGTACTAGCAAGTTCATCAATAAGTTCTGTCGTACCATCATTTTTTAATTTTAAAATAGTTGTATATTTCGTATTCTTAAATTTACTTTTTAAATCATTTAAAGCATTTTCACTACCACTTGCTACTATATCATCAATTGATATAACTATAAAACCATAATTTTCTAAAAACTTAAGAGTATTATTTGCTACTACTAAAGTATTATTACCAGCATCTTCACTTTCTTTAGCAATATTTCTAAGTTCTGCATCAATCCATGATACACTAGCATATAATTCATTATATTTATTTGTTACATTTTCTTCTTTAATCGTATTATTTAAATAATCTACCAAAGTATCTTTAATATTTTTGGCTAGCATTAAAAAATTATTTGGAGCAAGCCATAATTCTCTAATATCTTCTTTATATCCTAATCCATAAGTTGCATCTATTATTTGTAAATTATTATTTTTATTAATTAAAGATTTAGCTATTTCTTTTTCATGCCCAATCCCCATATAAATAAATAAATCCCCTTTTGAATAATCAGCCACTTGTTTATCTGTTAAACTATAATTATTAATATCTGCTCCACTAGGATAAATACTAGTTACAACACTATCTTCACCATATAAATATTCAATTATATAACTAATTGGATAAACTGTTGTATATATATTAGCATTATCTAAATTATTTTGTCTAAAAGGATTTGTACACCCAGTTAATAGAATACAAACTAATAATAAATATATTATTTTTTTCATCTTATCACCTATCTCATTTTACTATAAAGATACATTTTTATCAACATAATAAGTAATAATTATCAAAATAATAGTTGATAATATCATCGCTCCAATTATATCAGTAGCAAAGTGAGCTCCTAAATAAATTCTACTTATACCAACTAAAATCGGTAAAATACTTAAAATAATTGCTAATATTATTTTTATTTTTTTATTGATAGAACTTTTTAATACTAAATACAGAAGAATACCATACATAGATACTGATGCCATCATGTGACCACTTGGGAAACTAAAAGTAGTTTCTGTTACTAAGGCCAAAACAGTAGGTCTTGCTCTTCTAACAATTATTTTTATAACATTATTTAATACTGTCGATATTATTAAAGTCCCTGCTACTAAATAGCCCTTCTTTTTTTCTTTTCTAATGATAAAAAAAGCTAAAAAGAAAATTACTAACAGAACAATAAATAATGTACTACCAAAAAAAGTTATTGTTTTAAATAGACAATTTATTACATTATTCATTTTAAATGTAACTAAATGATAAATGTAATTATCAAAACTATTTGTTAAATTTAATTTAATTAAAATTATTAAACCAATAAATATTATAGTTAATAATAAAGTAATATATTTTCTTCTTTTCATTTTTTCTTTCCTTTAAATACAAATTCTCTTAAAATAACTAAATTAATAACCCATAATAGAGTATCAACAATTATTTTAATAACTACTACTGGCATATTTATTAAAGAACTTAAATATGTAACAAAACAACCAGATATAAACATTTGAATAACTACTAAAATATAGTACTTAACTAATGAAAAAATACTAACATTTTTAAAAATTAATTTAGAATTAATTATATAATTATAAATAGATGAAATAACTCTAGCAAGTATTGTAGCAGCCAGTATCTTAGTATTAATTTCAAGTGTACCTAAAAATAAACTAAAAAAGACAATATCCACAATAAATGAACTAAATGATGATAAAAAATATTTAGAAAATAAACGATATATTAATATACTATCTTTTAAGGGATGAAAATGTGAGCCCGAATTACTATTAATATAAATAGTTTCAATGGGTATTTCATCTAAGTCAATATCTTCTTCTTTGCAAGATATTAACATATTAGTTTCATAATCAAATCTTTCCCCTTCAACATCAATAAATTTATACATAACATATTTACTAAAGCCCCTTAAGCCCGTTTGCGTATCAGTAATATCTAAGCCAATAAATATTTTAAAGACATTTCTCGTAATTATATTACCATAATGACTTTTAAAAGGAACATTTTCTTCATCAAAATCGCGAACTCCTAAAATTAAAGAATCTTGATTTTTTAAAACTTCTTTAGCTACTTTTTTAATATCATTAACACTATGTTGACCATCACAATCACATGTTACAGAGCCCTTTATATTAGGATATTTATTAAGTAAATAATTAAAAGCATTTTTTATTGCTCTTCCTTTTCCTAAATTTTTATAATGATAAAAGACATCTATACCTTTTTTCTCTAAACTTTTAAAAAATTCATTGTGAGAATCAGCACTTCCATCATTAACTACCAATATATTATTAAATTCTTTATGTAATTCATTAATAAATTTTTCCATTATTTTTTCATCTGGATCTAATGTTGGTACAATAATAAAAATATCTTTCATAATACTACCTTTCTGTAATAGCACTCATATTTACTAATTTATAACTTCCATTATAATATATAAAATAGAGTCTATCATGCATTGTATCAACTAAATCTTTCCCACTTACAATCATATTCTTATCTAAATAAACTTCAACACTAAATGCATTATCATTATATATAACAAAATTACTTAAACTTTCATTAGTAAAGGTTGGATTTTTTAATCTATGATTACTAACAAAAGTAATATCAATACTTCTACTCCAATTATAAGCCATTTTATACATATAAGAATCTTTTATTAAAAATTCATTTACTATATTAAAACCATGATATGGACCAGTTAAATCATCACTTAAAAATAAACTATAAGTATGGGCAATATTCATTATATCAAAATCATCTTTAATATATTTTTTAGCTTCTTCTAAAGTATCAACTACAATAAATGGTTTATTGATAACTATTTTATTATCTTTTATTTCATAACTTACTTCTTGATTATTTTCATCTTTTATTTTAATTGTTGGTTTATTAATTAATTTATCTATTACATATTCTCTACTTTTACATATTTCAATATACTCTGTTAACTTATCTAAATCTTTTACATCACTTTCTTTAGTAGCATCACTACTACTAACCTCTTCATCATTAATATATAATTTATAACTAGAAGGTATCGTAATATCATAATTATATATACCATTTTCTAAATAATTCTTATAATCAGCTATTTCCCATTCATAAATAGTTAAGATAGCCATTCTTTTATATTTCTTCTTACATCTAAGTGATACTTGACTTATTAATGCTTGATCATTATATAAATCATATACATAAATATCATCAGTACTTTCTTTAACATTTTTTTTAACTTTTAAATTATCACTTTTATAAAATTCCTTTAACCCATCTTTAATAGATTTATTACTTTTTTCATATTTACTAACAGTAAAAGCATCATCAATATCTTTATTTAAATACCCATTTTGAGCAATATAAATTACATAATTATCTATTAAATTCCTTTCATAAATAATCATACTATTATAAACATAACCCAAAAATACTAAACCTAAGGCAATTAAAATAGTAGTCATGATAATTAAACTTTTTTTATACATACTTAAACGACGCCATTTTCTTCTAAACTTCTTCATACTTATCTCTTTTCTACAACAAAAGCAGTTGGTAATTTCCAAGAAGAATTATGATAATAAAAAGTAACTGATGACATTTCAAATTTACCATCATAATACATACTAGAAGATGAACCACCATCGATATTCGCAGCATTAACTGCCCCATATTTACTCATTATTTCAATTAAATCTTGGGCAGTTGCACCTAAATGACCACTTGCACCCCGACCATCAGTAACTAAAAGTAAAATTGCTCCATCACTTCTTTGACCAATCGCTGTTCTTGGATTAGCACCACTACCATTACCATAAGTTATTCTTTCTTCACCATTAATGATAAGTTTAACAAAATGGTTATTCGCATCACTTGCTTCTTCTTGAAAAGCAACAGCATCTCTTATCTTTTCATCTTTAATTATCTTTTCTACTTGTTCTTTATTTTTACCTTCAAGATCAATTATTTTTAACAAATTATCTTCACTAAAGCCAATTAAATGAAGTCCTCTTATACCGCTTGGATTATTATATTCAATATTACCATCTCTTACAACTAAACCTAATGGTCTTCCTCCTTTATTACCAGTTGATTCATATAAACCACCATTAATACCTGCTAAAGCATCGGAATCATTTACTAGTTTATCTAAAGTAACGCCATATTCTTTCCAAGAACCATCATATATAGTAGATAATTTTACCCTAGATGGATCATTTACAATTAACATTTTGGCAAAATAAGTACTACCAGATATTTCGACAAGTTCTATGCCATTTTTATCTAAATCAGAATTAGTATTAATTAAACTATTATCTATTTCTTCATCAAATACTTGCATACTATTACTATTGACTATCTCTTGAACTTTTTCATCATTCATAAGAAGTCCTACCACAAATTTCATTTGTCCTGTTTCAAGCATAGTTGTTACAAATAAATTTCTAGCATGTTCACTTGGTCCATAGCAAAACATAAAACACATTATATATATTACAATTAAAAGTATTCCAACAAATGCACCTATAAAGCTTAAAGATTTTCCAACAAATTTTACTACCTTCAAGTTCACACTTCCTAACTACTTTATATAGAAAATATTATCATAATAAAATATTTTATTCAAGATATTATAAACCATAAATTCTAAAAGGAACACTAATTTAGTGTTCCCTAACAAGTTATTTAATAAATGTTATTTTAGCAAAACCATTTCCAGTATTACCAGTCATAGTTCTAAGTCCATCATGAGTTGGCATTTCTTCATTTCCAGCAATCATTTTATAATCAGTAAATACTTTACCACTATAATGATTTGGGATATCTAAAGGAATTATATGATCTTCTGTTGAATCCTTATCAATTGCTTTGCATCCTGGATAACCAGAGATAAAGGATGAACCACCTCCACCTCCAGTCCAAGAATTGCCAGGATGATTACCATGACCACCACCATAGTAGCCACCTCCACCACCTGATGAAGGATTGTTTTTATTATCAACTGCACTAATGCTATATCCACCAATACCAAATTTTCCTGTCATTTCTAGTGTTGATTTAGGATCTACAACATCATAAAATTTATCTCCAGGGCCTCCACCACTCGTTTGAGTTGCTCCATGTCCACTATAACCATAACCTAAATTAGTTACATAAAAATTAGCATCAAGCCCATTTAAGCCACCACCATCACCTCGTTGATATTCTTGTGTATAATCTATTTGGTTTTCATCAAATGCTCCACCGCCACCTCCGGCAGCAACCATTATTCTTGATTTCAAACTTTCAAAATTGGACCAAGTGCCATTTTCATCTATATATAATCTTACATCTGTTGCTCCGCCTCCAGGCGCTTCTCCTGTTCCACCACCATTATATGCAAAATTACCATGTACACCTTTTTGACCTACGAAAATATATAATTTATCATTTTTATTTAATTCGATTGTTCCTTTAGTATAGGCACCCCTTCCTACTGAAGCTTCATTAACAGCACTATCTCCACTTGCACCCCATAATTCAATTTGATAATATCCATCTTTTGGAGCTACAAATTCTTGTGGTTCTCCGGTATATTCATATTCTCTTTCTATATCTAGAATATATGGATTATCTTTTGTTCCTGTTGTTCCTTCTTTTATTATTATGTCTGGGGTTAGATAGAATACTGGTCGTACAATAAAGTCGAGACCTTTACCCCAAGTATATGCTTCTAAAGAAGTGCTAGTTACTTTCCCATCAAGTTGAACATTCCATGCTAAAGAAGCAGTAG
>CANROK010000044.1 GCA_947632205.1 uncultured Bacilli bacterium | reverse complement strand
TTTTCTAGTTGATTATTATACTATTTTATTATAAAAATACATAATAACCTGGGGTCACTATGTATTATAAAAAAATACGAATTTGCCAAAAAAATATTGCCAAAAAAAATAAGTTATGATAAACTAAGTTTAATTAACGGAGAATAAGTATTATAATTAGGAAATATTAAAGAGAGTTAATGGTTGGTGGAAATTAATATAGGAACTAATTAGGTATGGACTTAGGAGTTAAAGCGCATGATGAGCGTTATGCATTAAAGTGTATGATTAAATCATAAATAAAGGTGGTACCACGGGTTATCTCGTCCTTTGCCTTATTTATGATTTTTTATTTTAGGAGGTAATATGTTAAAAGCTATTATATTTGATTTAGATAATACTTTAATAGAGTGGGAACCAATTTATCTTAACCAATTGGAAATGGTTTTAAAAGATTATAATTTTTCTAAAGAAACTATTTTAAAAATAGATGATATATTAGGTATGCATACAATGATTGATGAAACTCTTAATATTGATAAGCTTATAGATTATATTAATTTCAAGTTAAATTTAAATTTACTGGCTGAATTTCTAATTCAATTAAGTATAGCACAACAAGATTGTTATAAAGATAATCCAGAAACGAATGATGTAATAAAATATTTGGCTTCTAAATATGATTTATATGTTTTAAGTAATTGGTTTACAGAAACGCAAAGAGGAAGATTAAAAAATATGGGAATATTAAAGTATTTTAAAGAAGTTATTGGAGGAGACCAAAATTATTATAAACCAGATAAAAGAGCTTATCAGTTTATTTTAGAAAAATATAAACCTAGTGAATGTCTTTTTATTGGTGATGATTTAGAAAAAGATATTATACCAGCTTTAGAATTGGGAATGAAAGTTATATGGAAAAATAATGAAAAATCTAATAATTATCAAACTATAAATGAAATAAAAGAATTAAAAAGAATATTATAATAGAAAGAAGGATATATAATGAATAATAAATATTTTATAACTACTGCGATTGCTTATACATCAGGGAAGCCACATATTGGAAATACTTATGAAATTGTTTTAGCAGATGCTATAGCAAGATATAAAAGATTAAAAGGATTTGATGTATTTTTTCAAACTGGAACTGATGAACATGGAGAAAAAATTGAATTAAAGGCCAAAGAAGCTGGACTTAGTCCTCAAGAATTTGTAGATAATGTATCTACTGAAATTAAACGCATTTGGGATATAATGAATACAAGCTATGATAAGTTTGTAAGAACAACGGATAAACATCATGAAGAAATAGTTCAAAAAATATTTAAGAAAATGTATGATAAAGGAGATATTTATTTAGGTGAATATAAAGGTCTTTATTGTACGCCATGTGAATCTTTTTGGACCGAAAAAGAATTAGTAGATGGTAAATGCCCGGATTGTGGAAGAGAAGTTAGTGAAAAATGTGAAGAGGCATACTTTTTTAGATTATCAAGATATCAAGATAAATTAATTGAATATATTGAAAGTCATCCCGAATTTATTGAGCCAGAAGCTAGAAAAAATGAAATGATTAATAATTTCTTAAAACCTGGCTTACAAGATTTATGTGTATCAAGAACTTCTTTTAAATGGGGTATACCTGTAACATTTAATGATAAACATGTAGTATATGTATGGCTTGATGCCTTAACTAACTATATAACAAATATTGGTTATGATCCAGATAAAGAAAGTGCTGAATTTAATAAATGGTGGCCAGCTGACTTGCATTTAATTGGTAAAGATATAATTAGATTTCATACTATTTATTGGCCATGTTTCTTAATGAGTTTAGATTTACCACTTCCAAAACAAGTCTTTGGTCATCCTTGGCTTTTAATGAATGATGGTAAAATGAGTAAGAGTAAAGGTAATGTTATCTATGCTGATGATTTAGTTAAATATTTTGGTGTTGATGCCGTTAGATATTATCTATTACATGAAATACCTTTTAGCACTGATGGTGTTATCTCTCATGAATTATTAATTGAAAGAATTAATAGTGATTTAGTTAATATTTTAGGTAATTTAGTTAATAGAACTATTACAATGGGTATAAAATATTTTGATGGTAAAGTACAAAATAAGAAAGTATCTAGTGATATAGATGCAAGTTTAATTAGGTTAATAAATAATTTAGATAAGAATATTGAATTAAAAATGGATAAATTAGAAATAGGTAGTGCTATAGACCAAATCTTTGAAGTATTAAGAAGTAGTAATAAATACATTGATGATACTACACCTTGGGTTTTAGCTAAAGATGAAAGTAGTAAAGATCGACTTGAAACAGTAATCTATAACTTACTTGAAGCAATTAGAGTATCTGCTGTTTTAATTAAACCATTCTTACCAGATACTAGTGACAATATTTTAAATCAATTAAATATTAAAGATAATTCATTTAAATTTAATGAAAATAATACTTATGAGTTAAATAATCCATCTATCTTATTCCAAAGAATCGATATGAATCAAAAATTACAAGAAATAGAAGAAAATAAAAGAGAAAATGAATAATTATTTTACAGATAGTCATTGTCATATATATAGTGAGTATTATGATAATATAGATGAAGTAATTAAATTAGCCGAAGATAATAATGTGAAAAGATTCATAAATAATGGGACAGATAGAAAATCTAATAGCGAAGTATTAAATTTAATAGATAAATACCCAAATATGTATGGTGCTATTGGCATCCATCCTGAAAATGTTCATGAATATACTATGGAAGATATTAATTTTATTGAAGAAAATTTAAGTAATAAAAAGATAATAGCCATTGGGGAAATAGGTCTTGATTACCACTATACAAAAGAAGATAAAAAAGAACAAATTAAACTATTGGAATTACAATTATCTTTAGCCGAAAAATATAATATGCCTGTTATTATTCATAGTAGAGAGGCAACATTTGATACCCTTAATACTTTAAAAAAATATCATGTGAAAGGAGTAATTCATTCTTTTTCCGGAAGTGTGGAAACAGCTAGAGAATATATTAAAATGGGTTATTTACTTGGTATTAACGGGGTAATAACATTTAAAAATGCTAATTTAAAAGATGTATATAAAGATATAGAGTTAGAAAATATTGTGTTAGAAACGGATTCACCATATTTAACTCCTGAACCATTTAGAGGAAATACAAATAATCCTAGTCACATATTAGATATAGCAACATATGTAGCTAATTTAAAGAATATCTCACTAGGTAAGCTTGCTAATATTACCAATAAAAATTTAAATAAAATATTTAATGTTGATAACTAAATAGTTATTAACATTTTTTTAGGACAATTTTTGACAAATTTATCTAATTTAGATATAATTTTCTATAGATAAAGGAAGATGAATAATGAGAAGAAAAATAAGTGTAACTATCAGATTTATTATTATTATTCTTTTTGTTATAATATCTGGTAATTATATAAAGAAAATAGAAAATAAAACTTATAGTAATAATATAAATAAAAATGTTAACTTATCAACAATGGCTTTAAAATTAGATGAATTTAAAGAAAATGATATTTATAGTGCAAAAGATACTTATACAGGCGATTTAACGGGCTATGTTTATAATTGTCCTTTGTGTAGTGGTCACTTAGGTTGTCTTTATAGATACGATATATCTGATGGTAAAAATACTTATTATGATGAGACTTATGGTACAGTTAATATAGTAGCATCATCTCCTAATTTAGCATGTGGTACAATCGTAAGATTTAGTACAAATAGAATATCAAATGAACCAGTATATGCAATAGTTCTTGATAGAGGTGTAGCAGGTAATGCCTTAGATTTTTTGAGTCCTGATTTAGATTATGCCCTTAATTTAGGTAGAAGTATCATAACCTATGATGTACTTAGAAGTGGATGGGGAAGTAAAGTTGAAAGCTAAAAAAAGTTTAGGTCAAAATTTTTTAGTAGATGAAAATATTATTGCAAAAATTAACGATTCTATTAGAGTGGAAGAAAATGATTTAATAATTGAAATTGGTCCAGGAATGGGAGCATTAACTAAAAAATTAAAAAATAAAAATGTTAATTTAATATGTTATGAAATAGATTTAGATATGGAAAAATATTTAAATCCTTTAGTTGATTCTAAAACAAATATAATTTATCAAGATATATTAAAAAGTAATATCAAAGATGATATTAAAAATATTGATTATAAGAATTTATATATTGTAGGTAATTTACCATATTATATTACAACCTCAATTATTAAATATTTAATAAATTTAGATTTAGATATAAAAGAAATGATATTTATGGTTCAAGAAGAAGTTGCTGATCGTTTTACAGCAAAACCAAATCATAAAGAGTATGGAAGTATAACTTTATATTTACAATATTATTTTAATATAACTAAACTATTTAAAGTTAGTAAAAAATGTTTTAATCCTATTCCCAAAGTTGAAAGTGCCATTATAAAATTTGAACAAAGAAAAAATAAAATTAGTATTAATGAAGAGAAATATTTTAAATTAATAATAGATAGTTTTAGAATGAAGAGAAAAACTTTAAAAAATAATTTAAATAATTATGATTTTAATAAAATTAAAGAAGTTTTAGATAAATATCAGTTAAGTGAAAATGTCCGAGCTGAAGAATTAAGTGAAGAAATTTTTATAGAAATTTTAAAAAGAATTGACGAATAATTTACGTTAGTAGTTAATTAATTTCAGTTATGTGCTCTTTATAATGATAAAATAAAATTAGAAGGTGTATAAAATGAGAAAAAATTTTAATAAAATAATTTTACTAATTTTTATGAGTTTATTTATGATAAAAAATGTAAGTGCTTTGCAAGTTTATTCTTCAAATTATAATACCTACTATCAAAGAAGCCAACATACTTATGCATGGCATGATTTACAAGATACCCATTGGACTAATTTTGCTCCAGCAATTTATATTTTATATAATAACTATGAAGATGCTTCTAGAGAAGAAGAATGGAATTTTGATGAAAAATATACAAGACCATGGACAATAGATAATAAAGATTATTATTTGACTTTATGTGCCGATTTGATTTATGACTTTTGGCCAGTAAAAACTTATAATGTTGTTAGTTTAAGTGACTCTACATATTTAAATGCTGAAATAAAAGGTCATATAAATGCTATAGTTAAGCATTCTTATCCATTTATTAGTGAAGAAGAAATGGTTAAAGAGCTAGTAACCAACGGAATTTTAGTGGAATCAACTAACACGGAAGGCGAAAAAATATATACAGCTAAGAAAAACATAGAAGAAGAACAAGAAGTAGAATATACTATAAATAAAGATGAATTATTATCAGCTATTCAACTGGCTTTGTATTATTATACAGATAATGATAAAGTAGATGAAGTTTATTATAATACAGCTATTTTATCAACTAATTTTTCGGTATTAGATAGAAGTGCTAATTATGAAGTATCTGGTTATTATAATACAGTTAATAATAATATTGAAGCTGTATATAATTATCTTATATCTTTAGAAGATAATAATTATTATGAGCCAGTTAAAATTGAAAAGATAGTTGCTAATGAAAATAATGAGTTAATAATATCTTTAAGTAATGAAAGTAATATTAATAATTTAAAACTTAAAGTAAAAGAAAATAATGAATTAATTGCTGATGTAAATGTTAAAGATTTAATAAAAGATAATTTTCATAATTATATATTACCTTTAAAAAATGTTAATAATATAAATAATGTAGAGGTAACACTTGCAGGATCCGTTTATAAAGAAAGTGAAGTTCTTGTCTTTGAAGCTTTAGATGGAAAAGAAAATAGTCAAACTTTAGTTGGTTTGGCTTCAACTGATATTCCAATTCAAGAAAAAATTGTTACTCCATCAAATTATGTTAAATTAGATGATCTAAATATAAAGAAAACAGTTGATAAAGAAGTAGTAGGTCCTAATGAAAATTTAACTTATGAAATAACTATAAAAAATGAAAGTGATAATTTATTAGAAAATATTCAATTAGTAGATGAAATAAGTGAATATTTTGAAATAATTAGTACTGATGGAACAATTAATTATAATGCAATTATTTGGGAATTTTCATTATTACCTCATGAAGAGAAAAAAGTTAGTGCTGTTTTAAAATTAAAAGATAATATTAAAGATAAAAGTATAACTAATACTGTTACAGGAACTATGTATAATATGAAAAAAAGCACTAATGTTAATGTTGATGTTATAAAAAATCCTAAAACTGGTAATTTTTTAAATATAAATTTAATATTTGGAATTAGTATTATAGGATTATTAGGATTTTTATTAAAAAATAATGTTAAAAGGAAATTGTTTAAAATTTAAAAACATTTGTTACCATATTTAAAGATATATGGATAGTTTTATAAAATTAAATGGGGCTAAAGAATGGTAAAAATACTATTCTTTTTTTATTTGCATATAATTTATTGGTGATTTAGATTGGAAATTAATTTGGGGGATTATGTAACAAGAAAAAGTTATAATAATGATACTATTTTTAAAGTTATTAATATTAAAGATGGTATTTATTATTTAAAGGGGGCTGAAGTAAGATTATATGCTGATAGTGTATTTAGTGATTTAGTAAAATGTGAAAAACCAATTGAAGAAGAAATAGATATAGATACAAGGGGTATTAACATTAATGATAAAGATTATTTTTATTTACCGGCCAAAATAGTCCATTTAGATTCTGATGGGGAATTTTTAGATAAGTGTTTAAAATTTTATAAAAATGCTGGAGTATATGCAATAGGGAAGAAAATTAAAGAAGAAGATATGTATGAGCAAGTAGAAAAATTACTTAACGATTATCGCCCTGATATTTTAATAATTACCGGTCATGATGCTTATTATAAGAAAAAAGGTGATATTAAAAATATAGATAATTATAAAAATACTAAAAATTTTATTAGGGCTATTAAAGAAGCAAGAAAATATGAAAAAAGTCACGAAAAATTAGTTATTATTGCCGGAGCTTGTCAAAGTAATTATGAGGAACTTATTAAAGCCGGTGCTAATTATGCTTCAAGTCCTAAAAGAGTTAATATTCATGCACTAGATCCCGCTATTATTGCTATTACAATTGCATTAACGGAAAGAAATAAAGAAATAGACTTAAAAAGCTTACTTGAAAAAACAAAATATGGTAAAGAAGGTATGGGAGGTATTATTGGTAATGGTTTAATGTATGTGGGGTATCCAAGATAATGAATATTAACTTAGTTAAAGAAAAATTACAAAATAATTTAAACAAAAAAGTTATAGTGACAGTTTACGGAATGCGTAATAAAATAACTCGATATGAAGGTATTTTATATAAGACATATCCCAATATCTTTAGTATACTAGAAAATAATGTTGAAAAAAGTTTTTCTTATAACGATTATATAACTGGAGATGTTAAAATAAGATTTATATAATAATAAAGAATAATAGTAAATAAAATTGCTATAAAATATAGTAAAATAGTTGAAAAATAGTAATTTATGTTTTAAAATAAAGATGTGAAATCAAGATAAGGAGTGATAGTAATGGAAATTACAAACGTACGTGTTCACAAAATTGAAAAGGAAGGGTCAAGACTTAGAGGTTACGCATCAGTAACTATTGACGATTGTTTCGTAGTAAACAATATAAGAATAATAGAAGGAGAAAACAGATTATTTTGCGCAATGCCTAGTCGTAAAGTAAATGATGAAAAATTTGAAGATATCGTTCATCCAACAAATAGTGAAACTAGAGAAATGTTCGAATCTAAAATTTTAGAAGAATATAATAATCCAACTAATGTTGAAAAACCACAAGAAGAAAAATAATTTTAAAATAGTACAATTTGTACTATTTTTTTTGCCTTTTCATATCCTTTATTAGGAGGACTATATGGAAAGTATAATGGATGCAACCAGTTATGGTAGTCATGAAATAAAAATTACAGATAGAAGTATAATAAGTTTAAGTGGTATAAATAAGATTAGTAGTTTTGATGACCAAGAATTTTTAATGGAAAGTAACATGGGAGTAATTCTTCTTAAAGGAGAAGGCCTTGAAATAGTAAAACTCGATACTCATGATGGAAATGTTAAAATAAAAGGTAAATTGATTAGTTTAGCATATATTGAAAATATGAAAAAAAATAAAGAAGAAAGTTTTATTTCCAAATTATTTAAATAATGAATAGTAGTTTACAATTAATATCCATATTTATTTCTTTTCTTTATGGCATGTTATTTTACTTTCTAACTATAATTTTATTTAAATTAATAAATAGTTTAAAAAAAATATATAAACATATTATAACTTTTATATATGTTTTAGATATTTCAATAATATATATGATTATTATGTATAATATAAATAAAGGTTATTTCCATTTATATTTTATTTTTATGGTATTTATTGGCTTTATAATTTGTGGATTAATTTTAAGTAAAATTCATGTAAAACGTTATTTTAAACATTGATAATTAAATATTAATATCTTGAATTTATCAGTTTTTAGAAAGTAAAATCTCCCAAACTCAGTGTTTATGCTGAATTGAGAGATTTTTTAATG
>CANROK010000043.1 GCA_947632205.1 uncultured Bacilli bacterium | reverse complement strand
TTAACAAGAAGACTTGTTGATGTTGCTCAAGATATAATCGTTAAAGAACATGATTGTGGTTCAATGCAAGGTGTTGTAGTATACGATTTAATAAATGATAAAGATGGTTCAGTTATTGAATCACTTGAAGAACGTATTTTAGGAAGATTTGCATCTAAGAAAATAATTAATCCAGAAACTAAAGAAACTATTCTTGAAGCTGGTGAAATGATTACCGAAAATATTGTTTCTAAAATTAAAAAAGCTGGCATTAAGAAAGTAGAAATTAGAAGTGTACTTACTTGTAAAACAGTTGGTGGTGTATGTCAAAAATGTTATGGACGTAACCTTGCTACAGGTAACTTAGTTGAAACTGGTGAAGCAGTTGGTATTATGGCTGCTCAATCAATTGGTGAACCTGGTACCCAACTTACAATGCGTACCTTCCATACTGGTGGTGTTGCTGGGGGAGACGATATTACTCAAGGTCTTCCAAGAGTTGAAGAATTATTTGAAGCACGTATTCCTAAATTTAAGGCAACAATTGCTGAAATAACTGGTAAAGTTATAAGCGTTGAAGAACAAAATGGAAAACATTCTATTGTAATTGAAAATGCATCTGGTGTTAAAGAACATATTACAAATTACAACATGAAAGTTAGAGTAGAAGTTGGCGATGAAGTAGAAGCTGGTGATAAACTTACTGAAGGTGTTATTTCACCAAAAGAATTACTTGCAGTTACTAATCCACTTACTGCTCAAGAATATATCTTAAAAGAAATTCAAAATGTTTATAAATTACAAGGTGTTGATATTAACGATAAACATATTGAAATTATTGTTAAGAGAATGATTAATAAAGTAAGAATAGTTGATGCTGGTGATACTGATTTTGTTGAAGGTTTAACTGTATCATTAAGAGAATTTGCTGAAGGTAATAAACCAGTTATCTTAAATGGTGGAGTTCCTGCTAAAGGTAATCCAATCATGTTAGGTATTACAAAATCATCACTTGAAACTGATTCATTCTTATCTGCTGCATCATTCCAAGAAACAACAAGAGTTTTAACTGATGCTGCAATGCGTGGTAAAGTTGATAATTTAGTTGGTTTAAAAGAAAATGTTATTATTGGTAAATTAATTCCAGCAGGTACTGGAGCTAAACAATATAGTGATATTGAACTTGAACTAGAAAAACAATTATTAGATGATGACGCTAGTGAAGTATTAGAAGAAAAATTCTTAGCAGATAAAGATGAAGATTTAGCTAGTGCTTAATTGAATAAAAAAAATTGCAATTCACGTTGCAATTTTTTTATTTGCAATTGACACTCGGGGGGGGTATTATATAATTATTTATATAATAAGAGGTCAAATATGTATAATAAGAGATATAAGAAAAGTAATAAAAAGATATATGGAATGTGTACGATAATAGTATTGTTAATATATACAATATCAATATGTTATTCAACATTACAACAACAACTAGAAATAAATGGCTTAGTAAAAGTAAGAAGACAAGAGAATATAAGAGTAACAGGAGTAGAAGTAGAAAGTAGTCCAAATGCAACATCAAATTGGGAAGAATATGATGTCAAGAATGTAAGTGCAGGAATAAGTTTACCAAATGAAGATTCAAGTATAACATATAAAGTAAAAGTAACAAACTTTGGAAATGTTGATATGGGAATATATAATATCGATGGATTAGATAATAGATTAACATATACAATAGAAGGATATGAATTAAAAGATAAAATAGAAAAAAGCGGAAATAAAAGAGAATTTAAAATAACAATTAAATATAAAGATGGAAGTTATGATGCAAGTAATACTGATTATAATATCTTATTAAATTTTGAATTTAGAGCATATTATAAAGTAACATATAAGAATTTTCCAAGTGGAACAGATAATTTACCAAAAGAAGTAATGGAAAGAGACAAATTAATTGTAGATTTAAAAGATTATCAAAATGCAAGATATAAGATAACAGAAAATGAAATAACTTTACCAAGTGATAGATATACATATATCAATAATGAATTAACAATATCATCAGTTGAAGGAGATATAGAGATAACATATAAGAAGATACCAGATATAGAATTAGTATTAAGGGATAATGATAGTAATAAAACATTAAGTGAAGATATCCAAGCAGGGATGTATAGATATCAAGGATCATATGAACAAGTTAAAAATAACTATATATGTTTTGGAACAAGTAGCAAAGATGAATGTTTAAACAATAAAGATAAGTATATGTACCGAATAATAGGAATAACAGAAGATGGACAACTAGAACTAATCAAAATGACTGCCTTAAATGATACAGGAGTACCATGGAATAGTGTATATCGTACAACATGGAATGAAGATGTAGATAAAAATGAAAAAACAAAAGATGCTAATATACCATGGAGTCAAAGTGATTTATATAAAAGATTAAATGGTTTATCAAGTAATACCGATAATTTATTTATAGGTAATAACACATATGAATATTTAAATGAAAGCTCACCTTGGTATAACAAAATAGCAGATACAAATTGGTTAAGTGGAGCATTACGATGGGATGCAGAATCATTTAAGTTAGAAAATATATATCAAATAGAAACAGGGCAAAAAGAAGCACCATATGATGAAGAAGAAAGTCCATATTATTATAATGGTGGCATTGAAACAATAAGTGAAGAGGATAAATATACTGAAAGAAGAAGCGAAGATGGTGTAAAATGTGCAAAATACGATAATGATTATATAAATAAAAATAAAGTAACATGTTATAAACTCATTACTAAACGATTTGAGAACAAGATAACATCAAAAATTGGCTTAATGCATGTGTACGAATTTGATTATTCAGTACAAAAAGATGGGCTTGACTGTTTCTATGATAATGTTAACAATAAACCAGAGCTACAAACATGTAAAAACAGCTGGATGCACATAAGCAATAATGATACAACGATTAATGGTAACGATTGGACTATGTCCAATTATGGGTTCGTCTCAAGCTTTGATTCTTTTAATGCCCTAGATGTTGACACAAATGGCTATGTGGATAACCGCTTAGTGCATTATGGTGCGTATGCTCGTCCAGTATTCTATCTAACCCCAGACATAATAATAAAAGAAGGAACAACGGGAACAAAAGATAATCCATATATTATAGATATGTATAAAATGAATGGATATATTGATGATTTAAGTGGAAATAATAAAGGTGTATTTATAAATAAAGATAATGTTATAATGACTAATGAAGGCATAAATATAAATATAAATAATGATATAACAACAAATATTTCTCCAAAAGATTTAAGTAATACTTTCTCAATAGTAGTTAGGTTTAAAGTTAATGAATCACTTGATGTATCTGTAGATGGTTATCATTGTATTTTTAATAGTGGCACAGCTGCTGAGAGTTCGGTCCAAAAATATCATGCTCTTAATATTATGTATGGTAATAATATCCTTAGACCATATACTGAATTTGGTTATGGAGAAAGTCACATAAATTGTTTTGGAAATAATATAGAAAAAAATAAATTTTATACAATTACAATAATATATGATAATAAAAATATAAAATTTTATAATAATGGAAAATTAGAAAAAACAGAA
Organism: uncultured Bacilli bacterium; assembly: GCA_947632205.1. GTDB lineage: Bacteria > Bacillota_I > Bacilli_A > RF39 > UBA660 > SIG200. The sequence goes on along the minus strand of CANROK010000043.1, from coordinate 5,144 downwards.
TATATGACTCCCGAATGGATTATTCCATCATATAATTATCGATTAAGAGCTTTAAATACATTCTCTGATTTTCTAGTATATGATAGAGTATTAACTGATGATGAAATTAGTGCAAATTTTGGTGAAACTATTAATGTAAATAATATTAATAAGAAAAATTTATTATTGTATTATAAGTTTGATTAAGTAAAAGGTGCTAGTTAATAGCACTTTTAATATGAGTAAAAATATATTAAAATATTTATATGAGGTAAATTATGAATTATAAAGAAATAAATGAAAATATGCAAATTAAAAATTTAAGTAAATATGCTTGTCCTTATAATAAAGGTATAAGATTAATTGATGAAGAGGAAGATTATCGTCCAACTTTTTATAGAGATATTGACAGAGTATTATATTCTCTTGCTTATACTAGATATTTAAATAAAACCCAAGTATTTTCCCATATTGAAAATGATCACTTAAGTAGAAGAATGACTCATGTTCAATTTGTGAGTAAGATAGCAAGAACTATTGGAAGAGCTCTAAACTTAAATGAAGACTTAATCGAAGCAGCATCTTTAGGTCATGATTTAGGGCATACACCATTTGGTCATGCTGGAGAAAAGATATTAAACGAAATAAGTTTAAAACATAATGAAGGATATTTTAATCATAATATTCAAAGTGTCAGATTATTAATGGAAATAGAAAACTATGGTGATGGTTATAATTTAACAGTACCTGTCTTAGATGCAATTATGTGTCATAATGGCGAAAAATTAGAACAAATATATGAGCCAATAGATAAAAGTATTCAAGAATTTTTAGATGAATATGATAAATCATATACTGATAAAGAAATATTAAATAATATGAAACCAATGACTTTAGAAGGATGTATTTTAAGAGTTAGTGATCTAATCGCTTATTTAGGTAAAGATGTTGAAGATGCAATTAGAATTAATATAATTAGTAGTGATGATTTACCAGCAAATGTTAAAAATGTTTTAGGTACTACTAATAGAGAAATAATAAATAAAATATCTAAAGATATAATAAATAATAGTATTAATCATAATTATATTAAAATTAGTGATGATATTTTTAATGCCATGAATGAACTTATGCAATTTAATTATCAAAATATATATAATAAAGCTTTAACAGATGAAGAACTTACTTATATAAAAAATGTTTTTAATACTTTATTTGATAAATATTTAGATGATTTAAATAATAATAATTTAGAATCAAATATTTATAAGAGTTATTTAAATAATATGAGTGATGAATATAAAAATAATACTAAAGAGAGAATAGTAATAGATTATTTAGCAGGAATGACTGATGATTATATAATAAAGCAATATAATAATTTAAAAAACTCATAATTATTTTTGATTGTGCTATAATAAAATTAGAGGTGTCCAATGGAATATAAAAAGTTTGATTGTAATTCTTATAATATCCATACTATAAAAACAGATAAATTTAAAACAGTTAGAATGGAAATAATATTTAGTAGAGAAGTAGATAAAAAAGAAATGCCTATCTTTTCTTTTTTAAGTGATCTTTTAACTGATTGTTCTAAGGATTATGAAAGAAGAAAAGATATAGCTATTCGCTTAGAAGAATTATATAAAGCTACATTTTATGGTACTACTAGTAAAGTAGGTAATTTATTTACAATTTCTTTTATAATGGATTTTATTGCTCCGGAATATATAAAAGAAAAAAATTATTTAGAAAATGTTGTTGCTTTCCCATTTACTATATTAAATCATCCTCGAGTTAAAAATAATGAATTTGATTTAACTAATTTTAATATAGTTAAAAGAAGAATGTTAGAAAATATAGTAAGTATTAAAGAATCATCTGATCGTTATGCTTTAGTTAATTCTTTAGATGCCATGGATAATAACTCTGCTACAGCATATAAAGTTTTAGGTACAAAAGAAGATATTGATAATATTACACCATCTAAATTATACGATTATTATCATACATTAATTAATTCTTCGAATTGTGATATTTTTATAATTGGTAATGCTAATATGGATGAAATAGCAAATATTATTAAAGATAATTTTAAAAATAGAGTAATTAAACTTAAAAGACCATCTTTACTGGTAAATAATTCTGTAAGAAAAAAACCACTAGTCAAAGAAGAAAAATCAAAATTTATTCAAAGTACTTTAGTAATGATTTATAATATCAAAGGATTAGATAAAAAAGAAAAGAATATAGATTTTCATGTCTTTAATTATATTTTGGGATCAGGTGGTATATCTTCTAAATTATATCAAAAATTAAGAAATGATAATTCACTTTGTTATGGTGTTAGAAGTATGTATTTAAAAAATGATGAATTACTTATCATTGAAGTATCTTTAGATAATAAAAATGTTTTATTAGCAGAAAAATTAATTAAAAAATGTATAAAAGAAATGCAAGATGGTAAATATACAGAAGAGTTAGTAGAAGATGCTAAAAAGAATTTAATATTTTCTTTGAAAATAAATAGTGATAATAATGTTTCAGTATTAAGTAATTATGTTTTTCATATTTTTGATAATTTACCTTTACTTGAAGAAAGATGTGAAATGTTAAAACAAGTTACAAAAGATAATTTAATAAAATGTGGCAAAGCCCTTAATTTAAATACAATTTATGTTCAAAAAGGAAGTGATAATAGTGAAGGAAATTAACTTAAAAGGATTAAATGAAACTATTTATTATGATGAATGTAATAATGGTTTAAAGGTTTACATGTGGGTTAATAAAAAGGTTAATTCATTTTATGGAACACTTTCTGTAAAATATGGTTCAATTTATAATGAATTTATAGTAAACAATCATAAATATAAAACACCAAGGGGAGTAGCCCATTTTTTAGAACATGTTAAATTTAATGAAGATAAAGATACTACAGCCCATGATTTTTTCTTTAAAACGGGTTGTGATACCAATGCTTTTACTACTTTCCATTATACTAATTATCAAGTTTTTGGAAGTGAAGATGCTCCTAAAAATGTAGTTCATTTATTAGATTTTGTTCAAAATGATTATTTTTCTAAACAAATAGTTAATAATGAAAAAGGAATAATTATTGAAGAAGCTAACATGGGCGAAGATGATCCATATACCGTAATGTTATTTAAACATTTAGATAATATTTTTAATAATTATGAACATAAATACGCTATCACTGGTAAAAAAGATGATATTAAAGCTATAACACTGGAAGATATAAAATTAGTTTTTAATACTTTTTATCATCCTGAAAATATGTTTTTGGTAGTAACAGGTAATTTTAACCCTTATGAATTAATGGAAGAAATAAAAGAAAATCAAGATAATAAGAAATTTAAAAAATATAAAAATCCTAAAAGAGTAATAAAAAAAGAAAGTAAAGAAATAGCAAAAGAATATGAAGAAATTAATATTAATGTCACAAATAGAAAAATAAAAATAGGTATTAAAGTACCTAAGAAAACTATTAAAGGTTATGATGATTTACATATAAGAATAATGTTACAATATTTATTAATGGCTAATTTTGGTCAAACTAGTGATTTTAGAGATGAATTATTAGAAAAAGAATTAATTAATGATTTTTATTTCAATAGAGAAATATTTGATGATTATGTAGTAATAACATTTACTATTGATAGTAAATATAAAAATGAAATAATAGATTTATTTAATAAGAAGATAGATAATTTAACTCTTTCAAAAGAAACTTTTGAGAGAATGAAAAAATGTTTATTAGCATCATTAATATTAAATTATGAAGATGTTGAAGAAGTTAATAGTATGATTCAATCAGAAATATTATCTTATGGTGATATTATAGATAATATTAAAGAAATAGAAGAGAATATTACTTATGAAGATATGTTAAAATTTATGAAAGAATTAGATTTATCAAAGAGAAGTATTTTGATTCTAAATCCTATAGAAGAAGACAAATAAAAACTACCAAATGGTAGTTTTTATTATCTATTGTAGAATTCTACAATTAATTGTTCATTAATTTCTGGGTTAAGTTCGCTTCTTTCAGGAATTCTTACATATTTACCTGTAAGTTTCTTAGCATCAAATTCTAAGAAAGCAGGAACAGTAATTTTTTCTTCAACTGCTGCTAAAATACCAGCATGATTTAATGAAGTTTCCTTAACTGATATAACATCACCAGGCATAACTCTATATGAAGGAATATCAACTTTTTTGCCATTTACTAAAATATGACCATGGTTAACAATTTGTCTTCCAGCACGACGAGTTTTAGCCATACCTAAACGATAAACAATATTATCAAGTCTTGATTCAAGAAGAACTAATAAATTTTCACCGGCAATACCAGCCATTTTTTGAGCTTTTTCAAATGTTTTATGGAATTGTTTCTCTGTAAGTCCATACATGAATCTTACTTTTTGTTTTTCTTGTAATTGGATACCATATTCACTTGATTTCTTTTTACGATCTTTACCATGTTGACCAGGTGCATATGGACGGCGAGCTAAATCTTTACCATTTTCTAAAGTAGAGAAGCCAAGTCTTCTTGATTTTTTATAACTAGGTCCTGTATATCTTGCCATACAAAAATCTCCTTTCTTTAATATTACAATAATCTTTGTTTTTATTTTATCTAAATTATAGGGAGTTATTATTAATTTCACTTAGGCAGTCTAAGTTACTTTATTTTTAAAATAACACATTATAATTAAATAAAATACTGCCAAATCAATTGCATATTTATTATACTATATTTTTGTGTAATGTCAAATATTCCAAGCCCTAAAAGATGCAAAAAATGTAATTTTTACTTGTAAATAGGCAATATTTATGATAATATTATATTACTTGTTATGGCGAGGTAGCTCAGTTGGCTAGAGCAATCGGTTCATACCCGATCGGTCGAGGGTTCGAATCCCCCTCTCGCTACCAGATTAATATTAGACTCGAACTTTTATAGTTCGAGTTTTAAAATGTTGTTTATGCTATAATTGTAAAATGAAGAAACTTATTAATTAAAAAGTCAAGTGCAACTTTAGAATAATCAATAATAAGTATAAAAAACGATTTATGCCGAGAAAACTTTTGACATTTGGTGGTTTATGATAAACTGGAAAAAAGTAGTGAAAGAACGAAATGAA
>CANROK010000042.1 GCA_947632205.1 uncultured Bacilli bacterium | reverse complement strand
TCTCGTGCTGGTGTTTATCTTAAACCTTATCTTGTTGAAGTTGCTCATTGCGCTGTTAAAGATAAATCTAATTCTTACTATGCCAAAAAGTTTGATAAAATTTCTAAACGTCGTGGTAAAAAACGCGCTTACATTGCAATTGCTAGAAAAATTTTAGTGGCTATCTATTATATGTTTCTTACTGGTGAAGTTTGGAATCCTGTTGATTTAGCTTCTGTTGAAACTCCTGTTGAAGATAGAATTAAATACACTAAAAATAATTTCAATCAATCACTTAAACAATTATTATCTCTTGGTCTTACATCTAATGAATTAATTGATTTAATTAATCAGAATGCCAACAATTCATCTGTTTAATTTTTGACTTTCTTTGGGGTAAGGGGAAGTCTGCCCTTTTTTACTATTTTTATAAAATAAATTTTGTGTTTCTTTTCAGACTATCACCTTATCCTAAATATTTTTGTGCAAGTTTTGTATATTTATCTATTTCCTTTGTTAATTCTTCATATTTATTATTTACTTCATCAACATTATTGGCTTTGCTTGCTAGTTCATGAACATAGGCAATATCAGCTAAACTAGTAAAGCCCAAATATTTAGAATCACTTTTTAAAGCATGAACCAATATAGCATAATCTTCCATGTTTCTTTCTTTTTTGTATTTTTCAATATTAGGAACTCTTGTTTTATTTTCTTCTAAAAAACTTTCTAGAGTTTCATCATAAAATTCTAAATCTCCTAATAGTTGTAAAGCACTATCTAAATCTACCCCATTATCAGTTAAAATACTTACATCTCTCATTTTATACCTTCCCTCTATATTGATTATAACATAATATTACTTATTTTGCATTTAAATAAGTTTTAAGCACTCTTTCTAATTCCTTTTTATCTATTGGTTTAGATATATAATCATTAAATCCTTCTTTTAAATAATTCTCTTTCATACCGGCAATAGCATTAGCCGTAAGTGCTACTACTGGTGTATTAAAATCTTTCATTTCTTTTAATTTTTTAAATGTTTCTACTCCACTCATTTTTGGCATCATATCATCAAGTAAGATTAAATCATATTTATTACCATCTTCTATTTTCTTTATACAATCAAAGCCACTTGATACTTCTTCTGTTTCTACTTTATATGTTGAAAGTAATCTTGAAGCTACTTTTAAATTAATTAAATTATCATCAACAATTAATATTTTCTTGCCCTTAACATTTAATATTTTAGATTCTTTTACTTCCGGTACTACAACTTTAGCTTTATTTACTATTCTTTGATCAATTGCTACCGTAAAATTAGATCCCTTACCATAAACTGAATCAACTACTATTTTACCTTGCATCAAATCTACTAATTTTTTCGTAATAGCAAGCCCTAAACCAGTACCTTCAATCGTCATATTTTTATCCATGTCAAATCTTTCAAATTTAGAAAATAATTTTTCAATATTATCCTTTTTAATACCAATACCACTATCTTTAACACTAACTATTAAACGACATACTTGATTTTTCTTTACTACAGAAACATTAAGTTCGACAAAGCCCTTTTTTGTATATTTAACAGCATTAGTAAGTAAATTTAATATAATTTGTTTAACTCTTACATAATCACCATTTAAATATTCTGGTAAGTCTGATGCAATATTAACTCTAAATTCTAAAGGACGATCACCAATTCTAGCTTTAGTAAGTTTAACTAATTCATCAAATATTTTCTTTGGTTCATATTCAACTTTTACTATCTCTAATTTATTGGCTTCTATTTTTGAAATATCTAATATACCATTAACTATCTCTAATAAATTTTGCGATGCCATCATTATATCTCTAGCTTCATCTTTTATAACATTAATATTTTTTTCTTCTAATATTAATTGACTAAAACCATCGATGGCATTAAGTGGTGTTCTAATTTCATGTGACATACTAGATAAAAATTCAGTTTTAGCATGATTAGCTTTTTCGGCTTGATCTTTAGCTATATTTAATTGTTCTATTAATCTAGTGTCTGGATTCTCAATGGTATTATACATAATAAATGCTACTAAAGATTCAATAAAAATATTTAATAATATTTCTGGATAGTTTATTTGTATTATTCCTGTAATTATGAATAACATTTCAAAAATTATAATAGGATAATACTTTTTATTTGAAAATATATCTTTATAATTTAATATCAACACTACCAAATTGATAAACACAAGCGATAATAAACATATTTTCAAAAAATCACAAGCAGGCCCATATGTATAAGAATAATAATTCATTCCATTATCATAATGATATTTTATTGGTAAAATTCCAACGAAAAAATAGGAAATCAAGTTATAAATTATTATAAATGTTTTAAATTTTTTATATTTTTTATTAGAAAAAGAAATATACACATTATATAAAGTGATTAACGATAGCCAAAAAACTAAATAAATCAAAAATAATTTTGAAACTATATCATTAAGCCATTTTAAATTATCCATATGTGGTGCCAAAAATCTTAAAGATAGTTCTAGTCCTCCGCCTACTAATATTACTGGTAAAATAATAGAATATAATTTTGTTTCTGGATTTTTAATATTGCCCTTTAAAAAATATATAATAGTTAAAATAAATATATATATAATACTTACAATAGATAACATCATTGTTACATTCATTCTTACTCACTTCCAATTATAACTTTATTATACATTATTTTTTTTATAAAAAAAAGAGCTATTAAAACTCTTCTTTACCTCTTTTCAATGTTTTTGATGGAATAAATTCACCAAATTCATTTAAATTATCCATTTTTAGTTGATTATAATTTATTTTCATAGTTTTTGTTGGTAATTTATCATATAAAACAATATCTAATGGTTCATAATAATCCGGTAGTTTTTCTTTAATTAAATTCATAATATCTTCTTTAACGAAATCAGCACTATCTAACGGATAACCAGCTTTTAATTCAAAACATATTATTGGTCTTTGATTTCCATCTTTTGTTATTGCACCTATTATTGCTGCTTTACCAACACCTTCGATTGAAGATACCTTATCTAATAATTTATCACAATCAATGTTAAAGCCATTGAAAGTAAGAATATTTTTATATCTTGCTTCCCATTTTAAAGAACCATCAGGATTTTCATGAACTTTATCACCAGTTCTTACCCATCTATATCCTTCATCATAAACAAAAGTATTTTTAGTCTCTTCTTCATTATTTAAATATCCAACAGCTAATGGAGATAAATCTTCATGTGTACTTCTTAACCACAATTCACCAGCTTGACCAGGTTCTACTTTTTGTTTAGTATTTATATCAACTATTTTATATGCAATTGCAGGGAAAGGACGACCTAAATCACCATAAGCATCACTTATATTAATCATAGCAGGTGCAGTAATTTCTGATAAACCATAGCCAGGAATAACAATACATTTGCTATTTTTTTCTTTTAAAATTTTCATATAAAGTTCATGCTTATGTGGAAACAATGGTGCTCCACCAGTCATAATATATCTTCCAAAATCAATTTTTTCATTTTTATATTTCGAATTCGTAAAAATTGGATCAAACCAACCAGGAGCACCTAAAATCCAATCAGGTCTATTTTTAAAGAAAAAATCAGCTGTTGCTTCAGGAGTCCATGTAGGATCTAAATCCATTCTAATACCATCACACAAATTAGCATGTATACCAACTACTAAGCCAAAATCTACCCAAGGCACAGTAACATTAAAGAATGTTTCTCCTCTAATAATTTCCAATCCTGAATTAAAAATACTATGCCATTGAGCATTCCAATTTTCGTTTGTATGCTCTAATGTTTTAGATTTTCCTGTTGTTCCAGTTGTATGAGCATAAGAAATAATTTTATTTTTTTCAAATTTAGGAACAATAACATTTTTACTATTATTATTTTTGAAAAAATCATTCCAACTTAAAAATCTATTATCATCAGGTTTGGAAAAAGGTGCAACTCCATTTTTTTTGTCTAATATTTTAGAGCCAAATTGAATTATTGAAGGTAATGATTCTGTGCATGAAAGAGTTATAATATTTTTGGCATTAATATCTTGATAAATATTTTTTGTAGCATCAAACATTTTTTCTGTTACAAAATATAATTTTGATGGTTCAGATTTAAAATGTCTTAATAAATCTTCTTCTTTCAATCTAGGATCTATTGGATCAAAAATAGCTCCTATTAAATTACAAGCATACATTGTATAGATTAATTCAGGTGTTGTAATAGATGCATATGTTACAACATCACCTTCTTTTAAACCTATATTCTTTAATGCATTATATGTTTTAAAAATATTTTTAATTAATTCCTTATAAGTTATAATTGTACTTAATGTTTTTTTATTTCGATCCAAAACATTTATATCTGCTTTATATGTAATAGCTACTTCATTAAGATGATCTTTACAAGATTCCCATAAACAATCAAAAGCAGTTAATTTAGACAAATAATCTCTATCTCTTAATTTTGGATCAACATATTGATTTACTTTTCTCATTTCTTCCTCACATTCATTATATTTATAGTAAAATATTTTCAATGATAAGTCAATTTTGCTTTACACTAATTTGTCACTTTGTGCTTAATTTATTTACTAATTCACTTTCTTTTTGATAAGTAATTATAAGTTCATGTAATGCTCTAGTCATTGATACATATAAAAGTTTCATATCTAGCATACTTTTATTATCATAATTATCTAAATCACTAATTATTACCGCATCAAATTCTAATCCCTTAGATAAATAACTTGGTAATATACATATTCCGCCATTATATTTAGTATTTTTATTAGTAATTAAATCGATATCTAAATTATTATTCTTAATTAATTTATAAATATTAGCACTTTCTTTTTCATCTTTACAAATTATAGCAATACTTTTATAATCATTTTCTTTAAAATAATTTATTTTATTAATTAGATAATTAATTTTATCTTTGTCATTAACTTTATTTAATAAAACACTATTACCATGTCTTAATACCGCTTTAGCATCACCATAACCAAAGTATTTAGAAACAATATTAGCACTAGCCATAATTTCACAAGTAGTACGATAACTTTTATTAAGCCAATCTAAATTACAATCAGATGCAAATATTTTATCAATAACACTTTCCCAATCATCAATACTTTGATAAGAATATATAGATTGAGCTAAATCACCAAAGATAGAAAATGTACTATTCTTAAATAATTTCTTTATAACATAGAAATGATATAAACCAAAATCTTGAGCTTCATCCACAACTACATGAACGAATTTATCATAATTTTTATAACCTTGAAATTTTAAATTTAAATGAATTAATGCCGGTAAATCTTCATAACCTAAAGCTTTTTTATTAATTGATTCTAAAGTACTCTTTTTAAGTATTTCAGTATCACAATCATCTGCATCAATATACTTTTCACAATTATTAATAAAATTTTTATATAATTCTAAAATTTTTAAATTATAATCTTTAAAATATTCATTTATAATCTTATCAATATGCATAATTTCTTTATTAAAATTTTCTGTAATATCTAATATTTCTTGTTTTCTTATTTGATCTGTACTATTTAAATATTCATCTTTATATTTTAACCAATAGCGATATTTAATATCATCACCATAATTTTTAATATAACTTTTCCCATACTTAATAAGTAATTTTATGGCATTATTTATCCCTAAATCTTTTTTACTTAAATAATCTTTAATAACTTTTTCATCAAATAAAGTTATACCTTTATATTTGATTGGTCCATGAATAATATTTTCTTCTAATTCTTTGATATATTTTTTAATTGCATCTTTATACTTTAAAGAAGATTTATATTTAATTATTTTAGTATTTAAATTATTATTTAAAATACTTTCAATTCGCATATTTTGATCAATTATTTTTATCTTTTCACCAAGATAATTATTAACAATATCTAAAAAGGTATATTGTGATACAGAATTAACTTCCAAATCGGGTAATACTGAGGAAATATAGTCCATAAAATAAGCATTGGGGCCAATTACTAAAAAAGCACTTTCTTGATAATTTTTTTGTTCATTATAGACAAGATAAGCAATCCGATGAAGGGCTACAGTAGTTTTACCAGAACCAGCAGTTCCTTGAATAATGTTATTCTCTCTTAAATCTTTTCTTATAATATGATTTTGTTCACTTTGGATAGTAGCAACAATATTTTTTAACCTTTTATCTGCTGATACACTTAAATATGGCTTTAAAAGTTCATCATTAGATATGGCATTAACATCTTGGAAACTTATTAAAGCACCCATTTTAATTTCAAATTGTCTTTTTAATTCTAAAGTACCTTTAATAACACCGGATGGAGATTTATATTCACACTCTCCAACATTAGAATCATAATACAAACTTGAGATGGGTGCTCGCCAGTCAACTGTTATAGGATTTTCATTACTATCCAAAATTCCTATTTTACCAATATAACAAATATCTTTCTTGTTATATTCGTTTTTGAAATCAATTCTACCAAAGTAAGGATTATCAATATACTTATTAAGCATTCTTACTTTACTTCCAAATTGATTTAGTAAATTTTCTTGCATAATGGGATCATTTTTATAAACTTTCGCTACATTACGCATTTTTGCTTCATAGTCAAAGATGAGATCTTGGTACATTTTTTGTACACTTTTTAACTTCTCTTTTTCCATTTCTAGGTTGGTCATAATTTTTTTACACCTCCTTAGAAATAATCTTTAAAAACTAATCAAAAGTCTAACATATCTTAATTTAAATGTAAAGAAGTTTTATAAATATTTTTCCATATTTCTAATTCTTCTACGTGCATAATTAGTATTAGCATTTTTTAATAACTCTTGTCTATCAATATAAGCATTTTCACTAGTAAGTATTCTTACTCGATCATTATTTTCTAGTACATAATCATTTTTAACTGGTTCATCATTAACTATTGCTCCAATCATTGAATGGCCTACTTCCGTATGAATACGATAAGCAAAATCAACAACTGTTGCTCCTTTAGGAAGCTCAACTACTTCTCCTTTTGGTGTATAAACATATACTTTTTCAGAGAATAATTCTTTTTCTACTTCTCTTATAAATTCTTCATTATTACTAAATTTATTATCTATATCCACTAAAGATTTATAAAATTGAAATTTTTCTTTTAATTCCTCTTGCATAATAATTCTTGTATTACCATTTTTTATTTTAAAATAACTAGGTAAACCAAAACTTGCAATTTGATCCATTTCATAAGTTCTTATTTGAGTTTGGACTAATAAATTTTCAGGTCCAAATACAGTTGTGTGTAAACTTTGATATAAATTAGTTTTTGGATTACATATATAATCTTTAAATCTTTTTGGTACAGGATGATACATACTATGAATAAGACCTAGAGCTTTATAACAATCAAGTGATTCTGGAACCATTATTTTTAATGAAAATAAATCATGAATATTATTTAATTTTTGATGTTGTTCATATAAATATTTATATATACCATAAATATTTTTAGTTCTAATTTTTATATCATTATTTAAATCATATTCTAATAATTTATTATGAATATTATCTTGCATTTCTTCTAAGATAGGAGTTTTTTCCCTTTCTAGTTCTCTTTGAATAGCTAAAGTATCACAATATTCACTTGGCTTTAAATATTGAAGTGACAAATCTTCAAGTTCACTTTTAATTCTATATGCTCCAATATAATAAGCAAGTGGCACAAATAAATTCATTGTTTCTAGGGCATTTTCTCTTTGTTTATATGGTGTTTTATATTGTAAAGTTCTCATATTATGTAATCTATCAGCTAGTTTAATAATAATTATTCTTACATCATCTTTTATACTTGTAATAATTTTTCTCGTATTTGCATTATTAAGTTCTTCTTTAGTACTAAAATTCATTTTAGCAAGTTTAGTAACTCCATCAACTAAATTGGCAACTTCTTCATTAAAATGCTCCGAAATATATTCTTTAGGAATACCTGTATCTTCTAAAGTATCATGTAAAAGGCCAGCACAAATTGTATCTCGATCAGCATGTAAACCAGCTAAAATATAGGCAACATTTAATGGATGAATAATATATTCTTCTCCACTTTGACGATACTGACCAGCATGTAAAACACTTGCACATTTGTATGCTTCTTTTATTAACTCTTTGTCTTCTTCGCTATAATCTGTCAATAATTTTTCTAAATCTTCATATACCATATAAACCTCCATAATAAAACAGCAACCAAACTCATTTTAGTTGCTGTATACTACATAATTATTCATAAAAAGTCCACATGAAAACATATTATTTAAAAATATAATGAGCAAGTAATAATGTTTAAATAAAATACTTTTCATATCCAAACCTCTCAATAAATTTTCTATAAATTTAACTCTTTTTTGAAATAATGTCAATAGTTTTTTTACTTAATTTAAAATTATATTGTTTATCTACCCCAAACTATGGTATACTAGTTACAGGAAGACGTGAAATAACGTCACCTATGTAATAGCTTGACGCTACCTTGGTATTACTACTGAAGGTGCGTCTTTTTTGATGTATAAAATCATGATGTATAACAATAACAATATTATTACTATCAAAATCTTATTTAAAGTTTTTGAGTTCATAACCTCGTCACCTCCTTCAAAAGTTTAACCCCCCTGAATTTCGGTTTTAAGGCGACGCATTCAGCTTCCTGTAAACTTTATTTAATCACACTTTACACTTATTGTAAAGTTGTTTTATTTAATTATTTTAAAAATTGATTTTTGTCAATACATAATGACTAAAAATTACAAAATAAGATAATCGTCTACTAAGGCGATTTTTTTAAACTTT
>CANROK010000041.1 GCA_947632205.1 uncultured Bacilli bacterium | reverse complement strand
AAGAATAGAAAAGAAGCAAAAAAATTGAGAGATATTTCTATCTCTCTAAGGTTAAGTTTCATCTATTTTAATGTCTTTGTTATTGAATTATACTTTTTAATAAATCTTTAGTTGTTCAATACATTTCTAATTGACATGTTATAATATTAACTACACATTCAATATAAATGGATCGTTTTTACTTCCTGTTCCTTTATTTAATGTTATATTTGAAGTTACATAAAATACTGGTTTATAGTATGCTCGATATTGTTTACAATTAGATGTCATTTTAGAAGAGCATTCGTTTGTTGTATTACATACTTTACATGAACTTGCACAATTTGTTGAACAATATGCATCACAATCACTTGCAAGAGATTTATAATTACAATAGCTTGTACATTCTCCTAAGCAATGTCCACAATTATTATAAGGAGACTCACAATTAGACCGACTATTATCTAGGGTTAAAATATTTGCTATTTCTATACCTGTACTTTTAAGAAAATAAGATAAATTAGTATCATTTGGAGCAGTTGGATCAAATCGAGAAGAAGTTATAAAGTATTCTCTATCATTTGTTTTAATCCATGATTTAACTGCATTTTCATTTGTACCAGGATTTCCTCCGGGATATGAAAATAGAAAATCATGAATATATAATAATCCTATTTTATCATCGACACTTTCATCCCATTTTTTAGTAGTCGTAGCTGAATCAGACGAAGATACAAATGTTACTTCCTTTTGACCACTTTCTATTTCGTACATATAATTTCCATTATATAAATTTACATCTTCTAATATTCCTGTTCTTCCATATAACCATGTATGAGTCATTATTTTATCTTTCCATGTTGAAGTCATATATTTTTCATTATCTAAAAATGCTGATCCATTAAGTTTGGTTCTCAATGATGAAGAATCTTTATAATCATATATTCCTTCAAAATCACTAAGTAAAGATACTTCTTTCATAAGTTTTAATTCGCCTTCAGGTGTTACTCCTAATATTCTATACATATATTTATCTATTCCTTCATTTGTTGTACATTCATCTTTATTACTTGTTCCAAAGCATATATAGTTATTAACATCATCTGTACCTTGGTATCTATACATTCCTCCAAATAAATTTTTTGAAATAAAACTTGCTTTATCATTTTTTCTTAATTCTTTCAATATATTTGGTTCAGGATCAATTATATATGGATCCGTTTCATCTCCTATTCCACTTTTTATTACTATATCTTTAGTTAAGTAGAAAACTGGACGAATATAATATTTAGGATCATTAACAGCATAATCTGTATTTATTGATCCACTTTGATCAACAAAATAGATTTTTTCAGGTACCACAGGTACAGGTGCACTAGCAGAACCACCACTTGTAAATAAAGCATCCGGAATATTTTTTGAGTTATAAATCCATGATTGAGCAGCATTAGTATAATTTTCTGGATTTCCTGCATCACTTGCATTTGTTTTATATGCACAATAATAATCATGAATATACATTAATCCTATTTTAGCTAAAGGAGATACTGATTCAGATGTTGTAGGTTCTGTTGTAAACTTATCTTCTATTTCATACATTTGATTACAATTATAGCTACTATAATCATCTGTATATCCATATTTCCATAATCTTTCTTCTATCTTATTTAACCATGGACTATCACTTGTTAAATATTCATAATAATTATTTCCAATAAATATATTTGTATTACCTTTTGCACCTTGAATATTACCATTAGCTGTACCATTTAATCTTTTAAAAATTTCTTTCCTTGGCATTTCAACATAACCAGTACCATTACTTAATGAAAAAGTACTAGCATAAGGCCCACCACTAATAGAGCTACATTGTTGATAGCTATTTAAACAAAGTTTTATATCAACCTTTTCAAAAATAGTTGATTCTTTAATAATTTTTAATTGTCCATCCTTTGTTACACCAATTATTCGATACATATATTTACTCGCTTCACTTGTACATTTTTCTTTATCAGTTGTCCCAAAACATATATAGTTATTTACATTATCTGTTCCTTGATATCTATATAGACCTCCTACTAAATCATCTGATAATGTATCTTTTTTATCATTTGTTCTTAATACAAGTTCTGTATCTGTTACCCATTTATATACTACTTCTACATCATTCATAACATTTTCTATCTCTAAAACATTATTTGTATATTTATAACTTGTTGTTGGTAATTTTAATCCTCCCATATATACTTTTATATATCTTAAGTTTTCTTTAAAATCTACTCTTAATGTATCTCTTTCCATTACTTCTTGTGGTAAACTACTTGTTTCATTTGGAAAATTCTTATATGTTATTTTATAATATGCTCTAAAATCAAAGTTTAATAAGATATTATAATTGGTATTATTTCCATCATAACTTCCATCTTTATATTTGATTGTTATTTGGAATTCTTTTTTATTTCCTCCACTTTTTATTTTATCTTTTAATGTATAATCTGTTATTGTATATGTTAATCTATCATCTAAACCATCGATATTATATATTCCCATATCAACATTTCCAAAGTTTGTTACTTTTACTTTATATGTTATACTTGAATCATTATTTGGTAAACTTATTCCTGCACTTACATTCTTGACATCATATTCTTCCCAATTTGATATAGCATTTGGACTACTTTCTACTTCTACTCCTGTTACTCTTATATTCTCTTGTCTTCTTACTTTTACTAAACCATTTATTTCTAGTTGTTGTTGTAATGTTGAATAACATATTGATATTGTATATATTAACACTACTATTATCGTACACATTCCATATATCTTTTTATTACTTTTCTTATATCTCTTATTATACATATTTTCCTCTTTATTTTATATATTTTAATTATATAATACCCCCCCCGAGTGTCAATAATTTTTAGTTAAAAAAGTGTACGAACAAAAATTCGTACATATAATAAAAAAGATTTTAACTATAATGAGTTAATAATCATATCGGCTATTTCTTGGTGAGCTTTATAGTTAAAATAATAATCTTTTTTGTTAAAAAAATAATCTTTATTAATAAGTAAATCATTTATATTAATTAAAGAAGCATTATATTTATGAGCAATATTTAATAAATTAGCATTTAAAATAATGACATTACTATTACTTAAATAATTATTGATATAAAAACTAATTATAAATATTTTAGCGTCACTTAATTCTTTAATTTTATTTATTAAATAATCATAATTTTTTATAAAATCTTTTATAGTATTATCATTTAAATCATTAGTTAAAGATAATTTGGTTAATTCTTCTTCTCCAATACTTATTGTTATTATATTGGCATTATGAATTAATTGTTGAATTTTAAGATGGGAATTAATATTTATATTATTATCAATATCATTATTAAGATGTAGTAGATTATAATTTTTACTAGTTAAAGAATTATTATAATTATTTAATAACTTTTTACTATTAAAATATTCTTTTAAATAATCATTATAACTAATTCCTTCTAAGTTATAAGAAGTTTCTCCACTGGCAATACCATCTCCAATTGAAACAATATTTATTTTTTTACTTTTATAATTAAAAAATATTAAATAAGTAATAATAGAACTTATAATAATAATTAAAAGAATTTTATTTCTTCTTCTCATATAATCACCAAAATAAAAATGTAGATTTCTCTACATTATATTTTTTCAATTTTTATTTTAGCACCAACATTACTCAATTTATTAATTATATTTTCATATCCTCTTAAAATATAATCTATATCATAAATATATGTTTTACCACTGGCAATGAGACCGGCCAAAATTAAAGCAGCTCCAGCTCTTAAATCAGTAGCATTAGTTTCTGTTCCATTTAATTTAGTTTTACCAATAATTGTGGCTTTATTACCATCAAGAGTTATATTAGCTCCTAGTTTTTGTAAATAAGGATAATGGCCAATTCTTTTCTCCCAAATTGTTTCTTCCATTACGCATTTACCATTTGCTTGAGTCATTAAAACACTCATTGGTTGATTTAAATCCGTTGGAAAACCAGGATATACTTCAGTTTTAACATTAATTGGTTTTAAATCTTCACTTTTATTCATAATAATACTATGTTCTTCTAATTGATATTTAACACCCATTTCAGATAATTTCTCTAAAAGGGCTTTATTATGTTCAGGTACAATACCATCAATTTTTAAATTATCCCCAAGTAAGCTTCCAATTAAAATATAAGTACCTGCTTCAATTCGATCCGGTATAACTTCTATTTTAGCACCATGAAGATTCTCTACTCCTTCAATGACAATAGTATCAGTTCCAGCTCCACTTATTTTGGCTCCCATATTATTTAAGAAATCCATGATATTAATTATTTCTACTTCTTTGGCCGCATTTTTAATAATAGTTGTTCCTTTAGCATAAACTGCTGCAAACATAATATTAATAGTAGCTCCAACACTAGCAAATTTTAAATTAATAGTATTACCTTTTAATTCTTCTGCATCTAAAATATACTTATGCCCTTTTTTAGTTACTTTTGCTCCTAAGGCCTTAAATCCATTTAAATGAATATCTATAGGTCTAGATCCAATATTGCATCCCCCTGGGAAATATATTTCAACATGCTTATATTTACCAAGTAAAACACCCATAAAATAATAAGATGCTCTTAATTTTACACTTAATTCTTCAGTTATTAAAACATTTTTTAAATTTCTAGGATCTATCATAATGGTACTATTATCTTGATTAATATCACAATTTAACCATTTTACAATATCAAACAAAGCGTCACGATCAGTAATATTGGGAACGTTTTTTATTGTACAAACGTCATTTGCTAGTAAAGCTGCGGGTATTAATGCTACAGCACTATTTTTGGCGCCGCCAATCGTAATCGTTCCTTTAAGTGGAAATCCACCTTCAATAACAATTCTTTCCATATTCATCCTTCTTTAAACATACACAAGATAAATTCATATGAAAATACCTTTATTATTATTTATGAAAAAAACTAGGTTTTTGTGCTATATAATAAATAGTGATGTTTTTTTAATTCAATACGGTTATCCAACCGCTTTTACTAGAATTATCATACTATTTTTTCCTCTATCTTGTCAATATATTATAATGAATTTATGTCTTAAGAATTTCTTTAAAATGGTCTTATAAAAGAACTATTTAATAAATTATTTAAGAAAAAATAAGTAGTTATACTAAATACTATTAAAATTATTAACAACATATATTTATTATTATTTTTTATTTTCAATTTTATAAATCCTCTTTCTATTCATTTAAATCAAAATATATAGAACAAGTATCTCTAACTTTTAAAGTAGCAGTTACTTCTTTTGTTACATCATTAAATACTAATGTAGAATTATTTTTACAATTATATGATTTATATGTATAACCATTAGTTGGTACACTATAAGTTAAATGATATTGACCATTATTACTATCATCTTCTATATAAACAAGTAAAATATAATCTTTATCCCGAAAATCTCCAACTTTAGCTTGAATTAAAGGAAAACTATCATCATCGTAATAATAAGCAAATGTAAATAATAAATTAATAAGTAAAGCACTAATAGAAATAATTAAAAATAATATAATATATTTTTGACGATATTGGGGATCTTTTAAATTATTTTTAAAAGTATTTCCTATTTGTTTATAATTATTTTTTAAATAATTATACCAATCTTTTATTTTTTTTATCATATTTATCACTAATTACATAGTGTTTAAAAAAATAATATTTTATTCATATTTTTAAAAAATATGAATAAAACTTATTATAATCAGTAAAATTATACCTAAAATATTACTATATATTCCTAATTTATCATTAGAATACTTACCAATAATTAAGCCCATCAAAGTAAAAGAAGCAGCACAAACACTAAAAATAAAACCCGCTAAACAAATATCACTTGTAATAGCACTTAATCCTATTCCTGTTGATAAACTATCTAAACTAACCGAAATACTAATTAAAATTATACTTAAAAAACTTAAATCAAATTTTGTATCTTCTTTCTTCCATAAATTTATAATCATTTCTATAGCAATAAATAATAATATTAATCCTAGTAATAAATCTGGCTTAATATTTAAATAATTTATAATTTTATTTCCAAATAAATTACCAATTAAAGGCATAAAAAAATGCATAATTCCTACCACTAAACTAAGAGTTAGCATTTTCTTTTTCGATATATTAAAAGATCCTATACTAAGAGATATAGAAAAAGTGTCCATAGATAAAGATATACCAATTAATAGTAAACTAATTATTATAGACACATTATCACCTTAATTAATTATATTATTTATTTATAAATTTATTAATTAATTCCTTAGCATAAAATTCATATTCATAGTTATTTAAATTTTCTTTTTCATCTAATAAACATAATGGTGGAAATAAAACACACCACCAATTATCTCCTTTACCACTACCTAAAGTAATAACTAAACTTTCATAATTACCGGCATTATATTTTATGCCTTTATATTCTTTTATAGGAAAATAATTATTACCATATTTTATATCATAATTAACATTATATTTATTAACTATCATATCTATTTTATCTAAATTATTATTAATTTTAATTCTTGCTTCCTCAATATTATCAACATCTTTAATTATTTTAAATAATTCATTTTCAACATCTTTTTTTATTATTTTCTTTAAATTTTGATCTTCTTTAGTATTACTATTTGCAATAATTCTAAATCTAATAGCATCATTAGGTATTAATATATGTTCTTTTTCATTAAAGCCCACTAAAACTAATATTAATATAAATAAAATAGGAATTATTTTTTTCATATTATCACCAATTATATAGTGATTAAATAATTCCTATTTTATTCAAATTTTTTATTACTAATAAAAACATATCTTTCATAATTATTATAATCTTTTTCTATTTTTATATAATCATTAGGTAAATATTTATTTACTAATTTTTTAATTAATATTCCCTCTTTATCATCTATTTCAAAAGCAATTAAATGATTATCATTTAAATTATTATGCAATTTTTCTAAAATAATTCGATAATAATATACCCCATTTTCAGGAGCAAAAATCGCATTTTGGGGCTCATATTTAGTTTTTACTTCTACTTTTTTATTATTTGCTACATATGGTGGATTACTAATAATAACATCATACTTTTTATTAGTTTTAAAATTATTTATATCACTAACTATAAAATTAACAGAAACATTATTTAATTTAGCATTTTCTTTAGCCAAAGTTATGGCCTTACTATTAATATCAATGGCCTCTATTTCACACGTAATATGCTTTTTTATGGCAATACTTATACACCCACTGCCAGTACCAATATCGATGATTTTAGGTTCAATTAATTTTAAAGCTTTAATATATTTTAAAGTTTTATCTACTAAATATTCGGTTTCAAATCGAGGAATTAAAACATTATTATTGACTTTGATAATAGTATCGTAAAAATCAACATTACCAATTATATATTGGACGGGATAACCAGCATGTAATTCTTCTAATGCTTCTTTTTGACGATCTAAACTAACATATTTTTTAATCAATTCTTCATCATTCATATTTATGCTGCAAAATTTTCTCCTGCCAACTTAAGACGCATATCTTCAGTAATTAAGGCCTCAATAATTGGTTCTAAATGACCATCCATAACTCGATCAAGTTCCATAATTGAAAAATTTATACGATGATCAGTTACTCTATTTTGCGGATAATTATAAGTTCTTATTTTCTCAGAACGATCACCCGTACCAATTTTACTTTTTCTTTCGGCTCCAACTTCTTGTTCTTGTTTTTGTTTCATCGCATCATGCAATTTAATTTTTAATAAACGCATCGCATTTTCTTTATTTTTAAGTTGGCTTCTTTCCGTTTGACAAGCCACAACTACCCCAGTTGGAACATGGGTAATTCTTACTGCTGAATTAGAAGTATTTACAGATTGACCACCAGCGCCACTAGAATGGTATACATCTATTTTTAAATCACTTTCTTTGACTTCAATATCAACATCTTCTACTTCTGGCATAACTAAAACAGTAGCGGTTGAAGTATGTACCCTACCTTGAGTTTCAGTTTCTGGTACTCTTTGCACACGATGCGAACCACTTTCATATTTTAATTTAGAATAAACATTATTACCCTTAATCATACATTCAATTTGAGAATAACCCCCACTGGCACCTTCAATACTATTTAAAACTTCGATTTTCCAACCATTTGTTTCCGCATAATAAGTATACATTCTAAATAAATCACCCGCAAAGATATTTGCTTCATCGCCCCCAGCAGCTCCTCTTATTTCCATAATAACATTTTTACCATCATTTTCATCTTTAGGAACGAGCATTATCTCTAATTCACTAGTTAATTCATTTATTTTGTTTGTTAGCGTCTCTACTTCACTAGTAGCAATTTCTTTAAATTCAGGATCATTAAGTAAAGATTCTGCTTCTTCTAAAGCACTCTTAGTTTTTTTATACTCATCATACTTATCAACTATTTCTTCTAAATCACTTTGTTCTTTAGATAACTTTTTTAACATATTATAATTTGTTAAAACTTCTTCTTTTGTAAGTTCTTCTTTTAACTTTTCATACTTCTCTACAATATTATTTAATCTTTCAAACATAATATCACTCTTTCGTTAAAAATTATACCATTTTCCGGAATTGATAGCAATTAAAATACTTTATTTATGTCTAGTTAATTTTATGTTAATTGGTAAATTAGTTGTATTATCAATTGTTTCTATACAAACATCATCATTATTCATTTTAAAATATATTTTATTTTCAAGCTCTATTAATTGTTCAAAATTAGTTAAATCATTACCATTATTTTTTCTATATAATTCTATTTCTGCTGATTCTAAAAGATGTAGGAAATATTCATGGCATATTAAATTATCATTATAATCATTAATTAAAAATTTTTCTTTTATTTTTTTCATTATGCCATATAAAATACTTAATAAAGATAAACTATTAAATATAATCCCTAAAATATTTAAAGAAAGAACAATTAATAATAATCTAATTTAATAAAGTAATAGAGATATTTTTAGCCATTTCTGCTAATTCGCTATCTTGTTCAATATTATAATCTATACTATCTTTCTCTTGATGACATAAAATAAAAGCCCTTGTTATAGCATTTATTTTTTCATCTAATGTTTCATCTTCCTTAAATATAGAGTCCCCAATAAAGGGCTTATATATCTCTATTACTTTATTTAAATCAATATTATTTTTATTTTCTTTTAATTCTTTTTCTACTTCATAATATAGTTTTTCAAATCTATTAAATTCTTTCTTACGCATTAAAACCACCCACATGTTTTTTATATTAACACATAAAAATAACTATTGTCAAAAAAATTAATAACTGTCAGCAAAAAAGAGTAAATTATAAAAAAATTTCTTCGCAAAGATAATTTGATATAATAATACCATAAAAAGGTAGGATGTCTAAAAATATGTGTGAAGAGTTAAAAAAAGAAATTGAAGAAAATCAAAATTTAGGT
>CANROK010000040.1 GCA_947632205.1 uncultured Bacilli bacterium | reverse complement strand
TGTTAAGTGCTTGTATTGATTTTTCTTTAATTTTATAGTATTATTTGCTTTAGACATATGAATTTTCCTTTCTTTTTTCAGCGAAAAGATATTATAGATTATTCATATGTCTTTTTCAATGTTGATGTGTTGCACTTCATTTTTAAATTAACAAAAAAATAAAAGTTAGTAATTCACTTATTTAGATGTTATAATAATTATAAGTTGGTGAGTGTATGGATAGTGTTTATGTATTTGATATGGGTAGTGTTTTAAAAAGACCTTTTGAATTTTTTAGATTTTATACAGAACTTGCTTGTGAAATAAGTTTTGAAGATTTTAAAAACTATTGGTATAGTATTTTAGAAAGTGCTGAAAAAGGCAAAATAACTTCTAAACAATTTTTAAATATGATTAAAGAATATTCAAAATCAGCTAAAACACTAGATGAAATAATAAAAATATATAAAGATTGTACTAATACTATCTATGAAAATACTTTAAATATTATTTATAATTTAAAAAGTCATAATAAGAAAGTGTATTTATTATCAGATTTAAAAGAGATAGATTATGAAAGTTTAAAAGAAAAAATAGATATTAATATATTTGATAAATTATTTTTATCATATAAACTCGGATATACTAAAAGAGATAAAGAAATATTTAAAATAGTAATTGATGATTTAAATGTTAATCCTAGTCTAATATACTTTTTTGATGATAGAGAAAGTAATATTGAGAATGCCAAAGAAATGGGAATAAATGCTTATTTAGTAACTGGCGAAAATATAAAAGAAAAGATTAATATCTTTTAAAAATTACTAGTCTAAAATTAATAATTATTTATTATTGTTAATTGATAGATTTTTAATATTGTTTTATAATTAAAATAGTATAGAATTTGTTATGAAAGGGTATAAAAAGTGATTTATTTTGAAAAAATATTTACAAGAATTTATTAAAAAATTAGAAAAAGAAATAGCTGAAAA
Organism: uncultured Bacilli bacterium; assembly: GCA_947632205.1. Lineage (GTDB taxonomy): Bacteria > Bacillota_I > Bacilli_A > RF39 > UBA660 > SIG200. The sequence continues at coordinate 9,160 of CANROK010000040.1, read as the reverse complement.
TCATAAATTTTCAGCTAAGGAAATAGAACTAATAAGAGAAAAAATAAATGATTTTCAACATGAAAGATTAATTCATTTATTAGTTACTTTATTTTATGTTATTTTTACATTTACATTTATGGGATTTGGTATGATTTCGCCAATATTTTTAATTCCATTCTTTATCGGTATTATTTTTCTTATCTTTTATATTAAACATTATTTTTTCTTAGAAAATGGTGTTCAATATATTTATACCTTATATGATAAAATAACTAAACTATAATTCATTATAATCATTTATTTTATTCATATTATTTTGGTATTCATTAATTACTAAACTAGTTGTAGTAAGAAGCATACTAGCAATTGATGTAGCATTTTTCAAACTATTTAAAACAATATCTAATGGATCAATAACTATTGTATCTTCTTTATTTTCATATTTATTATTTATGATATTATAAACTACTTCATAATTATTATTCTTTATATTATTTATAATTTCATGATTTAAACCAGCATTAGTTATTATTTGCTCTAAAGGTTTCTTTAGAGCTTTTTTTAATATTTTGGTAGCGTTATTTTCGTTATTAACAATTTCACTTATTTTATATAAAGAAATTCCACTTCCCATTAATACTCCATTTTTAGAAGATGCAACTGCTTCTTTAGCATCATCATAACGCATTTTCAATTCTCTTCTTTCCGTATTCGTTAATGCTCCAACTTTAATTTCAATAAGTCCCTTACTTAATTTTTCTATTCTTTTGTTATTTGTTATATCTTTATTAAAAGTTATAATACATTCATCTTCTTTTATTTTTATATTGTTAATAACTCCCAAGTTATCAACACTTAAATTATTTAAATTAGTATTACTTATCAAACATAAATCATTTATAATATTTATTTTTTCAACTCCATAGCCAGGAATTTTTAAAAGAATAATGGGTAAATCGTTTTGTAAATATAAACTTATCATATCATTACTAAATTTATCACTATAATCATCTACAAATATTACTAAACTTTTTTTAGTATCTAAAGTAAAATTTATTATATCTGCTAGTTCTTCGATATCGGACATAAAATTATTCACAATTAAAATATATGGATTATCTAAGTCAATAATTTTTTGATTAGTAAAATAATATGGTGATATTATTGAATCCATAACATAGCCATTTTTATAAATTACTTCTGTTTCATAACTTCCCTCACTTATTTTAATTTTATCTTTATCTTTTACTTTTAAATAAGCATTACTAATTATTTTTCCAATCTCTTTACTACCTCCAGCAATTGTAGCTATCTTCTTTATTTCTTTTTTACTTGCCTGCCATGATTCTTTTTTTAATAATTGTTCTAATTCACTTAAATAACTATTTAATTCATTTTTGATAACTATGGGGCTTACTCCTTCATCAATTAATTTAATACCTTCATGATATATACTTTGTAATAAAACTAAAGTAGAAGTTGTACCATCACCCACTAATTCATTAGTTTTAATTGAGGCCTCTTTAGCTAATAGTAAAATAGTATTAACTACTTCATCATCACTTTCTATGTTTTCAGCAATAGTAACTCCATCATTAGTAATAAAAGGACTAAATGCCGAATGGTCAATAATAATATTACTACCCTTAGGACCTAAAGTCATTTTTACTGTATCACATAATAAATCAATCGCCGTAGTCATCTTTTCTCTAAGTTCATTTTTACTTACTACTTTTTTCATATTTCATCACTCACTTCTAATATATATTGCCAATACTTTTTCGGCATAAAATTCATTCGACATCGATCATTTTTTCTTTCTTTAATACCTATTGTTTGATAAAATTCTTTCCATAATTCTTCGAATTTCATTTCATTATTTGAGTATTCATTTAAATTTATACTAATATCATCACAACTTTTAATAAATACATCTTTTTTATTATAGATGGCTATAATATTTCTTTTAACATCTTTAATTAACCAGTATTCATTACTTAATCTTTCTTTAAAATGTTTAACTAAGATAGGTAAAATATGATTTTCTGGGCTAATTTCAGCATATAAAACATGATTTTCTAATTCTTTAAATCTTAAGAATCCTTTCATTTTATGATTTTCATTTTGAACATATTTACATACTTTTAATCCTTCATTTATTACGGGTATATTTCGCATATAAAAAATATTATGATGATATTTTAAGCTATAAACAATAAAATAATATATCAGTAATTCTTTATTATTATGGTTAGATAAATATATTTTATATATAACATTAAATATTTCTATTCCTAAATTATCAATTACATTTTTTATCACTATTTCATCTTCATTTATTTTAAGAGTAATTAAATTATCAAATAAATTAGCATTATAATTATTATCTTTAATATTTAGAGGTATTATTTTATTTTTTATTAGTTCTTTAATTAAATTTAATAATGTTATAAAATTACCATCATAAATAAAAATATGATTATCTTTTCTCATGAGAATAATGTTAACTGCTCCATTCTATTATCACTAGTTACTTTTTCTTCTAATACTAAATTACTTTCAATAAATCTTTTAGTTAAATACTCTTTATCAATACAAAACTCTTTATTACATGTTATAAAATATTGGGCTCTCTTTAAAACAATACCCATTCTTTTCAAATCATTAAAAGTTATTTTAAAATGTTTTCTCGATGTTATTATTCTTTTAGCTGATGTGACACCAATACCTGGTACTTTTAATAAATCATTATAAGAACATGTATTTATTTCTTTTGGAAATTCATTCATATGCCTAAGTGCCCAATCTGCTTTAGGATCCAGTAGAACATTAAAATTGGGATTATCTTTACTTAGGATATCCTCTACTTTAAAATTATAATAACGAAGTAACCAATCAGCTTGATATAATCTATTTTCTCTTTTTAATGGAGGTATTTTTATAGTAGGTAAATATTTATCACTATTTACGGGAATATATGCTGAATAAAATACTCTTTTTAAATGATACTTTTGATACATATCATCACATTTTTTCATTATATCTAAATCCGTTTCTTTAGTTGCCCCGATTACCATTTGGGTACTTTGACCGGCTGGGGTAAATTTTTTACTACGATTATCTTTAACATACTTCATAATTTTTGTAACATTTTTACTATCTTTATTGGGTGCAAGTAACTTAATTCCATCATCAGTAGGAAGTTCAATATTAGCACTAACCCTATCAACAAGTAAACCCAGTTTTTTAACTAAATATTCACTAGCACCAGGTATTGCTTTACAATGGATATAACCACCAAAATGATATTTATTTCTTAGTAAACCAATTGTTTCAATTAATAAATTCATTGTATAATCAGGGCTTTTAATAATTCCTGAACTTAAAAATAATCCTTCAATATAATTTCGGCGATAAAAATTAATGGTTATTTCACATATTTCTTCCGGTGTAAATGCTGCTCTTTTTACATTATTACTTACTCTATTAATACAATATTTACAATCAAAGATACAAGCATTAGTTAAAAGAATTTTTAAAAGAGATATACATCTTCCATCACTCGCAAAAGAATGACATATTCCTGAGTATGCCACATTACCTATTTTACTATTACTTTTTCTTGTACTACCACTAGATGAACATGATGCATCATATTTTGCTGAATCAGCTAAAATAGCTAGTTTTTCTTTTAATTCCATTGCTATCACCCTTATTAATTATATCTTATTATTTTCAAAAAGTAAACATTTGTTTGCGTAATTATTTTAGAAATTTTTGGCAACAAAAAAGACACGATAAGTGTCCTAAAATATTATTATTTAGTTAATTTTCTACTACTATTCGGATATAAAGTATTAATTAATTTTATTCTAAATTATTTTTTCTTAAAATATTTTCGATATTTTCTTATTAATTCTTCATTATTATCTAAAGTAGATTCTTCTACAGAGTTAATAAATGAATCAACACAAATTTTATCAATAGAATTTAAATAGTTAATTGCCATATCTATTTCTAATGTAATATCACCATATTTATCTCTAGCTTTTTCTTTTTTTAATTTATTAATAAATGCTTGCGGATTAAATGGCTTTTTGACTAAACTTATATATCTTAAAGTAATGACAACATCAGCTTTTTCAAGAATAATTTTTTCCATTTCAAAACTAGTAGTTTCAAAATTCAATACATATTCATAAATAGCCAATGGTGAATTTAAATTTATAATAGCTAATCTTGTATTTTCAATTCTTTGATAAGTATCTTCTATTTTAGCTTCATTTTTCTTTAAAATATTTATATAAGAAATCATACTACTATGACTTGTATTTGTTAAAATCACATTTTGTAGTTTATCAAGATCTTCTTTATTAAGTATAGAAAAATCCACTATTTCGAATAAATGAACTGCATTATAAGGATTACTTTCACTTTGTATTTTTGGAATTAGTATTTGTAATCCATAATTTGTATTCTTATAAAATTTTAATATTTTATCTGAATTGATTTCATCCCAATTAATATTTCTCATAACTTTATCTATATTGTATGAAGATGGATAATAATCTTTTAAATATTTTAAAAATAAAATTAATTTTTCTAAAGTTTTAGTTTTATTAGAATAAGATATAAAACCATCTAGTAAATGTTCTTCATCTATTATTTTATTTTTTATAATCGTATCAATTATTTTTATTGATTGATCATTAAATTCAAAATTTTCATAATTGTAACCACTATAATTAACTTTTAGTTTATCTATTAAATTTATGATATTTTGATTCATTATTACATCCTTCCATCATTTTTTCTTTTAACTTCAACTTTTACTTTTTTAGTTTTATTTTCTAAAGCTAATTTTTTTGGCTCATCTAATAAATCTTTATTCTTATCATTAACTATCATACTTTTTATTTTTACATTAGGCAATTCTTTATCTATAAGATTTTCTATTTTATTTTCTATAAATTTAATATTTAAATCTCTTTGAATTTCTTCAAGAAATATTTTAGCTCTTTTAATTCCTAAATTAAGAACTGTATCGTCAGAATAAATCATTTTTAACGCTGTAAAATACATTAAGTCATTACATAAATCCCAATCTTCTTGAGATAATTTCATAACTTTATCAAGTTCTTCAGTACTATATTTACTTTTATCTATATTAGCTAATTCATATATATAAAGATCTTCATTTTTACGATAACCAAAATGATCATAAATTTCTTGATCATACTCTACTAGACCATTTGTCGTATTTACATAAACGTTTTTCCAACTATCTTTACCAATATTTATAGCAATAACACCATATCCTCCGATTTCTTCGCCTTTAGCATTGACAAGTCTTCTATAACCACCAGCACATCCTCGATATAACCTTCTCATGAGTGTAACCATTCTATCACTAAGACGAGATAATAATTGTTTGGTATCCATATAAGGAGCAATAGGTTTAACAGCATATTCGCCTACTCTTTGCATATATTCTTGAAGTTCTACATCCGGATATTTAATTTCATACCATTTAACAATATAATCAAGTAAATATTGCATACCATCAATACTTAATATTGGATCATAACCATTTTTAATCATTTCTTTATATTTTTTTAAAAAATCTTTATTCTTATTTAAATCATATAATTGTTTATCTTGTTTTCTAATTCTTCTTTCTTCCTCTAAAGTCATTGTTATCTCTCTTTCTTGTAAAATTTATTCTAACATAGTAATTATTTTATTGCAATTAAAAAACCAACAAATAATCGTTGGCTTTATAAATATTTCTTTAAAGTTTCAACTGCTTTTTCTTGCATATCGACATAGGCCTTAACAATTGCACTTACTTTACTATCCATTTTCTTTTTATTTAATATTTTCTTTCCTTCAATAATACCCATATTAACACCTTGAAGTAATAACTCTGCTATTTTAGAATTAGTCTTATCATTAAATGTTCTAATCTCAATACCATACCAAGTCATTACTTTATTACCTAAAGATGTACTATGAGGTTTACCCTCATTATATTTCGGATATATTTTTTCAATATCTTTAGCTATCTTTCGATAATCATCTAATTCAATTTCTAATACTTCTTTTAAACTATTATCTTCTACTTTATCCATAATAAAATTAATCGCATCAATACCCATTGTGGTGCCCTTATGAATTTCATCTAAAGCATTTATATTTTCTTCCATGTTATCACCATTCTTATTATTACCAATATTTTAATAATTATTCTTTTATTTTTCTAAAGACAGGATGGCGTAAATGATTACTTTTAGTTCTTTCTAAATATTCTATTTCACATATAATATTATCATCTATATAATAAATTCCTTCTTCGTTATAATCAGCAAAAACTGATTTTTTGTTTTTAAATTTCTTTAATTTTTCATAGATTTCTTTTTTCTTACTCATTACTACTTTACCTACATAGTATAGTTTATTATTTCGCATTTCTCCTAAAATTAGAGATACAGTATTATTTTTATTATTAGTGTATCCACCAATTACAAAATCTTCCATTTTAATATTTTTAATTTTTATCCAGTTATTACTTCTTTCATTAATATCATAAGTACTATTTTTGTCTTTGGCAACAATTCCTTCCAAACCTAATTTTTTAATTTTCTTAAATAAATTAATTCCTTCTTCATTTATATATTTAGTTTTAATAAAGACATCATTATCTTGATACTTATCTAATATTCTCTTTCTTTTTAAAAGGGTTAAATTAGTTAAATCTTCATCTTTATATAAAATATCAAAACAAACAAAGACAACAGGATTATCTAAACTTTGACTTTTTATCGTTAATTTATTTTTTAATCTGTTTCGTTGTTGTAATTTATTAAATGATGGTTTATCTTTATCGAAGGCAACTATTTCACCATCGAAGATAACTTTTTCTTTAACTAAGTTTTTGATCTCTTGTAATTCAGGAAACAGATAAGTTAAATCTTGCTTATTACGACTTTGAATAACTACTTCATTTGGAGTTGCAAACACAATAGCTCTTATTCCATCAAATTTCATTTCATAAATATAATTACTTGAATCAAATGGTTCATCAATTTCTTTTAAAAGCATTGGTTGCCAGTCTCTATTTTTCCATATATTCATTTTTTCTTCAAGCTCTTTTCTAATGCCTCCATTAAATCATTAACTTTTTGTTTAGGTTTCTTTTTAACTTTTTTAACACTTTTACCATCTAATTTATCTTCGATAGCATCTTTTATATTATTTTGATATTCATCTTGATATTTGGATGGTTCAAATTTACCAGATCTCTCTTCAATTATTTTTATGGCTAAAGCAAGTTCTTTTTCATCTACTTTATCTATAGCTTCTTTTTCGGGAAGTATTACTTCTTCTTGAAAAAATAAAGTAGTCATAACTATACCATAGGAAGTAAATCTTAAAATACAATAGTAGAATTTACTACCAATAACCGTTTTTGCTAAAGCAACTTTTTTAACTTTTTTTAAAGCTTCACAAAATAAGTTATAAGCTTTTGATTTCTTTTCGACATCTAAAATATAACTCTTTTCAAAATAAGTTGGATCTACTTCTTTAATATCAATAAAAGAAACAATATCTATTTCATGTTCATTTTCTGGTTTTAATTTATCTAATTCTTCTTTAGAAAAAGTTAAATACTTATTTCTTTCATATTCATAACCTTTAATAATATCTTTTTCTTTAATATTCTTTTTACAATGTTCACAATATTTAACATATTTAATTCGATGTAAGCAACTTTTATGTAATTGATTAAAGGAAGTATCATTATTCTTGATTATGGGATTCATTACAACGGGAATATTAACAAGTCCAAAAGAAATATTATTTTTTATATTGGGCATATTATCACCAAGTATATTATGAGAAAATATCTTATTTTTTAATCAAAAATGGCTATATAAATCTAATTAGGTAAAATTAAAGTTTGACCAATACTTAAAGTATTACTTTTTAAATTATTTAATTCTTTTATTTTATCTACTGTTGTATTATAAGTTCTAGCTATACTATATAGAGTATCTCCACTTTTAACTGTGTATGTTAATTGATTATTACTTGAATCAGGTATTTTTAAAACTTGACCAATTGATAATGTATTACTACTTAAATTATTCAATGCTTTTAAGTCATTTACAGATACACCAAATTTACTAGCTATACCATATAAAGTATCACCTTTCATTACAGTATATGTTTTAGCTTTCTCAGTACTAGATGATGAGATTATTAATTTTTGACCAATACTTAAAGTATTACTTGTTAAATTATTTAAACTTTTTAAATCATCAACAGATAAACCAAATTTTCTTGCTATACCATATAATGTATCACCACTTTTAACAATGTATACTTCATTTTCTTCTGTCGTAGTATCATCTTTCTTTTTCGGTATATATAAATTTTGACCAATTGACAAAGAATTACTTGTTAAGTTATTTGCACTCTTTAATTCATCAACTGATATTCCAAATCTTCTTGCTATACCCCACAAAGTATCACCACTTTTTACTTGGTAATAATCTTCACCTAAAGAAACTGGTTTATAAGGTACACCAATGTATTCAGTTATAGCTTTAACTACTGCTTCAGCATATTGCTCCCAATTATTTTTAAGTTGACTTACATCATCACCTGTTGAATCTAAAAAACCATATTCTACTAATACTGATTCGTTATTCGGAGTGTCTCTTAAAATATAATAATAGTCTTTAGATGGATTACTAGGTAACCTTCTTTGATAATATTTACGAACATTTTGACCTGTTTTTTCAATTTCACTTGTTATTTTTCTAGATAATGCATCACTGTTTCGTAATGAATATATAATCTCGAACCCATCACCGCCACCAGCATTGATATGGTTGGAAACTAAAATGACATCACTTCCATTACCATAAAAACTTTGAGCTCTTTTTGGCCTAGCATTTGAATCTAAAGTTTCATCGGTTGTTCTAGTCATTTGTGAATCTACTCCAAGTTCATCAAATCTTTTTTTCATATATTGACTTATTTTTAAGGTTAAATCTTTTTCAACAATACCATTACCACTGGCACCGGGATCATCGCCACCGTGTGCAGGAATAGGAAAAGTCCAAAAATATCATTATTTCTTAAAATTCAATGTTCCATTCTATTTCTATAT
>CANROK010000039.1 GCA_947632205.1 uncultured Bacilli bacterium | reverse complement strand
CCACTTCCACAAGCTCATGCTCTTTTGGTATATATAGTATTATCGTTACTATCGTTATTATTGTTATTTCAAAGCAAAAGTGGTTCGGGAACATTTGGTATATATAGTATTTATGTTACTATTATTACTATGGTTATTTCATTTTTTGGAAACAAAATGGAAACATTGTTTTCATTCGTTTACTATTATAACATCTAAAAAAATTAATGTTTTAGTGTTGGCTATTCCTTCACCTAAGGACATGATACCATGATTTTTTAAAAAGGACAAGGATACTTGAAGAAAAGAGCAAAAAAAAAGATAGTGGAACTAAATCTTATATTCCACTATCTCATCTATAATATCTGACTTCATTAATTTATCAAATACTTCTGTAGCATTTTTTCGTGTATCACTTGTACTAGATATGTAATAGTTTTCTGTTGTTGATACATCTTTATGACCTAATATATCAGCTACTTCTCTTCTTTCAATTCCATTATTAAGTATCTTAGTAGCATAACTACCTCTTAAATCATAGAATCTGCAATTTTTAAATCCTAATTCATTTCTAATTATCTTAAAAGGATATTTAATTAAATCTGTTCCAGTATATCTACCATTTGATTTAACAAATACTAAATCTATATTATTATCATACTTATATCCTTTTTTATTTTCCACAATTCTAGTTTCTATTACTTTACCATAACTATTTGTAACTTCTTCTTTATGATAATAAATATATTTTTTACCATATATTTTTTTTAAATAATCTTGTTTCTTCTTAAAGTTCTTTAGTGCTTCTAATAATGTAGTGCTTATATAAATATCTCTTGTTCCAGAGATAGTTTTTGTTGTTCCTATATACCATCTGCCTTTATCATCTCTTGGTTTATCGTAAACACTATGTTTAATATGTATTATTCTTTCCTCAAAATCAATATCTTCCCAAGTAAGAGCAAACACTTCTCCAGTTCTCATACCAGTAAAGCAAGATGTTAAAAAAGAGCAAGTAAAAGCATCTTGCCCTTTAAATCTATCTAATATCTTCGTTACTTCTTCTAAGGTATATAAGTGTTTTACCTCCTCTTTTTCAATATCCATTCTAGGTAGTCTAATAGTAAGTGCTGGATTATATTTAATCATTCCATAAATATCACATGCATCTCTAAAAGAACCTTTTATTACTTTTAATATATTTTTAAAGTATGATCTAGAAAATTCATATTCTTCTACTAAATCTGATATAAATATATTTAATCTAACACTTGTTATAGTTGATAACCTATACATTCCTAACTTTGGTTTAATATATTTATTTATTAATGTTGTATATGCTTGAATAGTACTATATTTTAAATTAGTCTTACAATAATTATTTAACCAGTAATCTAAATAATCACTATAGGACATCTTACATTCTTTAAATGGTACTCCAGCATTAATGTATTCAGTATAAGCAAGATTACCTGATTCAATAGCTTCTGCCTTTGTCTTAAATCCAGACTTATTAATGAATTTTCTTTTTCCACCTACTGATGCTATTTCAAACTTATACTGATATACATTCCCTCTTTTTAAAACATTAACATTCCCCATTAATCTTCCTCTTTAATAGGAATATCTGTTAATTTAACTATATTATCTAAATCGGTAAAATCTTTACCTTCATTTTCTTCTAAAAACCTTTCTAAAGAACTTTTTAATATTTTAATACTTCCTAGTCTAATAGCTGGAAGATATCCCCTAGCTATTAATTGATAAATATAATTAGGACTAATATGTAATATTTTTGATGCCTCTTTAACTGTATATACTAATGTATCATTCATAATTAACCCTCCTTAGAAAGCAGACTTAAAATGAACTTCTATAATAGTTACATTATCTTGTTTATTATTTTCAATGTGATATTTTTCATTATCAATTTTATTCTTAACTTTAATTAAAGTTCCATTATCTAAATTATCAACATTAATTCTCATAAATGCTCTATTATTACATTCATCATAATCCACTTTGTAATTTTTATTTGTTAATACTTCTTTTATTATTTCTTCTACTTCTTTGAATAAGTTTCTTTCGTTTTCTAATTTTTCTTCTATCATTTGTTGATTTTCCTTTGTTAATCTATCCCTAAATCTACCTCTTTTATTTTTCATTTCATATTTAATATTTTCCACAGTAAAGTATGTATAAGATAAATCTTTTAAACTATTAACTGTTCTTTCAATCATACCTTTTTTATAACAAGAAAACTTTTTATAAAGAATAGTATCTCTAAATATAGGAAATCCTATAATCGGAAATATTATCATTTTGTAATGTAATTGTTTTACTTCTTCTGGAGTTAACAAATCTCTCGCCATTAAAGAAGTAGATTTATTGCCATTATAATTTGTTAAACTAATTGATTGACTTACTGATGATTGTTCTATTGTCCTTTTACCTAATCTTTTAGATATTGCCTCTGCTGTTTCCTGTGTGTTTGTTTTTAAATAAACCAATCCACAGTTATCCAAAATAATTTGAGCGACATCTTTTCCATATACATTATCTAATTGAGCAAATGATTGTATAAAAAAATGAAATCTCATACCACGAGATCTCGCTACCGATACTATTGCTTCAATATCTGATAATGGAGGACAGTTAGCAAACTCATCTAATATAAAGTCAATTTGTACTGGAAGTTTTTTATCTTCCATACTGTTTGCTACTTTTACAAGTTCTCTATATAACAATCCAACTATTACTGTTACTAATGTAAAATATGTTTTATCTTCATCTGGAACAATAACATATAGAACTGTTGGTTTCTTACCTAGTATCCCAAAATCAAAATCACTTATACTTGTAACATTTGCTACATTGACATCATCGAATAAACTCATTTTAGAACCCCATACCGAAGTTATACTTTTATATGTATTCTCACTAGCTGTTATTATTGATGTTAAAGAATCTTTAGACTTAGTTCCATATTCTCTAGTTTCTAAGTATTCTTTAAATTTAGCAAAGTTCTTTTCAGCCATAGAACTGTTTTGAAATTTTCTAATTGATGTCATTGTTATTTGTTCTCTATTAATATTTCCTAGTTTATATTCCTCTAAAAAGAATCCAATTAATCCCTCAAGTAATTGTCTAGCACTATTATTCCAAAATGGATCTTTAGCTTCTACTTTTTCTTTCATAATCATTTCAGATAAAGATGTGATTAATCTATTCGTTTCTGCTAAATGAGATATAGCCATATTGTTAAAAGATATGTCTGTATCTTTTATTTTGTCATAATACATATACTCTTCATATTCTTTAATAATAGGTTCAAGTATATTTAATTTGTTAGACTTTTCAGGATTACGAAAATCTATAGTTATTACTTCATATCCTCTGTCTTTAAACATTTTAGAAGTAGTAGCAAAAATTTCTCCTTTAGGATCTGTAATAAATGCACTTCTTTTTGTTTCTGCAGAAGATAGAAAAGAACAATAAGGAATAACTTGAGTTACTGATTTACCAGATCCAGTAGAACCTAAATATACCCAGTGAGGTGTTTCTTTATCCATCCATACTGTTTTTAAGTTCTTATCAAACCATATAGGAAAACCTACATTTTTTATATGATTTATATTCTCTTTACCAAAAGTCTTTTGAACTTCTTTAAAAGTTGAAAATCTTGCACTACCATATTCATTACTATTTTTAATTTTATGTTTCGCTAACATAGGTTCAATATAAACAAACACTAATAAGAAAATTCCTAATACTACAAGAATTAATATATATGTTAAATTCATAATCTACTTCCAAAATTCTTTTTCTTCAAGTATCTTTTCTATTCTAGCATTTGATATATCATAATATCTTTTATTAATTTCAAAACCTATATATTTTCTATTTTCCATAATTGATGCTACTGCTGTTGTTCCACTTCCCATAAAACAATCTAAAACTATATCATTTTCATTACTACTATTTCTAATCATTCTTCTAATAAAATCAACTGGCTTTATAGTAGGATGTTGATATAAAATTCTATCTCTTGCATTTGAGGGAGAAGTATAAACAGTTCTAGCATCATCATAAGTTGTTGGATTACATTTAGATTCCTTTCTAAAGTATAAACAATACTCTTTATCATTTATATATTTATTACTATATAATGGCATTGCATTTGTTTTATTCCATATCAGTATTTCATATCTACATTTATGTTTATCAACAAAATATTTCAAATAATCTTCTATTTGATTTTTATTACACCAAATATAAATATTTACTTTTTTCATTATTCTTATTAATTCATCTAATAAAGAAAAATCATAACTCTCGGTTAAGTTATGATTCACTAATGTATTTTCTACTTTTAAAATTGATTTAGCTATTCGATTGTATCCAATTCGATTTTTTCTTGTATTTATATCATATGGAGGATCGATTATTACTAAATCAATTGAGTTATCTGGAATAGATTTAATTCCAACATAACAATCTTCGTTATATATTACATTTGTTTCCAAATCTTTACCTCCTTTATTTCATAAAAAAAGAATAGTCCTGTACTAGCAGCTATTCTTACTTTGACATGCGAATATAGAAGAAAGGTTCTATGCTCGGCAAAATCAAATGGTTCAATAATGATCCCTTTCGGGTCAATTTCATTATATCATTTTTCGAATGTATTTTCATCAATTTTATCATCTGCATCTACAAATGTTATATATTCAACATTAGGCATGTTTTCATATACATAATCAAGTCCTCTATTTCTGGTTGCAGATGGTCCAGAATTTTCATCATTTTTAAGATAAATAACTCTAGAATCATTCTTAGAATATTCTTCAATTATCTTAGAAGAATCATCGATAGATACATCATCAATACATATTAATGAAATATCCTTGAATTTTTGTGCAAGAACGCTTTCGATACTTCCTTTCAAAAATTTTCCAGCATTATATACTGGCATAATAACAGCTATTTTAGAATTCATAAATCATACCCCCTAACAAATTCTACTATATCTATAACTATCTAATTAGCTTTTTAGTTTTAATTTCGTTTTTTTTATCTCAATTTTATCTGTGGCAATCTTATCCGAGAATGTTTCATCATGCTCTACAAATATCATTGTAGGATTATAATTTAAAATTAAATTTTCAATCTGTAATCTTGAATAAATATCTATATAATTTAAAGGTTCATCCCATATATATAAATCAGCTTGTTCAGATAAACTCTTAGCTAATAATACCTTCTTTTTTTGACCTTCACTATAACTTTCAATACTTCTATCAAATTCTTTTCTATCAAAATCTAATTTTCTTAATATTGACATAAATAATGTTGCATCTATATTATTATCCGATATAAAATTTTTCAAACTTCCTTTTAAATAAGATGTATCTTGTGAAACATATGAAATTTTTAAATCATTTGGTAAATACAATCCCCCATTGTAATTTATTTTTTTACCCAAAAGCAATTTGATTAAACTAGATTTCCCAGAACCATTATTTCCTTTTAGTTCAATTCTATCTCCTTTGTTTACTGAAAAACTAACTTCATCAAATAAATCTCCACATCCATAATCTATACTAAGATTTGATACTTCTAATAATTTGTTACTCCTATAATTTGTTGGACTAATTTTTAGTTCTTCCATTGTTTCTATATTTTTTAATAATTTTGATTTTTCTTCAATTGCTTTTTCTTTATGATCACGTGCAACTAAAGATCTTTTCATCATTTTAGCAGCTTTATGCCCAATATAACCTTTATCTGGTGCAACACCTTGTTTAATATTATATTTACTTTTTTCAACTTGATCAGACCAATTTGCTGTTTGTCTAGCAGATTTTTCTAGTCTAGATATTTCACCTTTTAATTTTTCATTTTGATTTAATTCAAAATTATCTTGTCTTTGCTTATTTTCCCACCAAGAGCTAAAGTTTCCTTTTTGAACCTCAATATTAGTTTTATTAATTGATAAAACATGATCTATACAATTATCTAAGAAACGCCTATCATGAGAAACTAATATAAATCCCTTTTTACTGTTTAAATATTCAGCAACAATTTCTCTTGCCTCAATATCTAAGTGATTGGTAGGTTCATCTATAAGTAAAAAGTTATTGTCTTTAGAAAATAATAGTCCAAGTAAAACTCTTGTTTGTTCTCCTTTACTTAGAGTTTCAAAAGGTCTTTCTAATATACTTAAGTCCATTCCTAATTGAGAAACTTCACAATCTAATTTCCAAGTTTCAAAATATGGTACTATTTCTTCTGCTATTTCATAAGAATTTTTTGTTTTATCTTTTACCTCAAATGGAAAATAATCAAATATTAAATCTGATTTAATTGTTCCTTGATATTCATATTTACCTAGTAATAAATTTAAAAAAGTTGTTTTTCCTCTTCCGTTTCTTCCAATAAATCCTAATTTCCAATTAGAATCTATATTAAACGAAACATTCTCAAAGATATTAGTATACCCTCCATCGTAGCCAAATGTTAAATTATTTACACTTATTGTTGACATAATATCACCCCTTATTTAGTTTTTTATAGTATCATTAAATTCTATATTTGTCAATTGTCCATAAAACGATTTGTTAACTTCACTCATTCTTTAATCTGTCCATAAAATTATTAATTGTATACTTATATATTAAATTATACCACGTTTTTTATATTTTTCATATTGACCAGTAATTTCAATATTTAAAAAATTTAGTTTTGTATTTTTTCTTCAAATTCTAATATTATTGGTGGCCTTGGAACTCCTATTACACCAAAACTTTCAACTTTCTTAATTCCTTTTTTATTTAATATTGGAATCATTTTAAATGGGATTGTATTTTCTTCTTCATTTATATAATCTAATCTAAATTGATTATTTTCATATTTTTGTTTCTTTACTTCAACATATTCTATCGGACAATATTTTGATAATTTATCAACATATTGTTCTGCTTCTTCTCTTGTCATTGGATAGCATACTTCCATTTCAGAAGTATCTTTGTTTGAACTTACATCAATATGTCTAGTTAATCCACCATCACTAAATAATTTAGCATATTCCTTTATAAATGTATTTCTAAAGTTTATATTCTTTATTTTTACTTCATCATTTGTTTTTATTACCTCTATTGAATCTATATAATCCATTATTAATTCTTGCTTTTCTTTTATACTTAATTCTTTCCACTTTTTTAAAAACTTATTATGATATAGTGGATCAAGTATATATTTAATACTTTCTAAATCTCTAGTAAGCATTACATCATCAAAACTAAAATTAAATTCTTCTAATTCTATTATTTGATAATCCATCTATTTTACCTCTTTAATTTGTGTGCTGTTATAATTGTATAACTATATGAATTGATTGTTATTTTTATATTATCAATTTCACAATACCAATTTTTACCCTGTTTATAGATGTTACAATTTTTATCTAAAACTTTATTCTTACAATACTCAACAACATCATCAGTATCTAATTTAAGATTTTTCTTAATTCTATCAATACCCATTTCGGTAGTGTGAACTTTATCTATATTATTAAATAATACTTGTTTATCTTCCATAAATATCTCCTCTACAAATTACTATTTGTCTTTCTAATTATACCACATTTTTTTAATTTTAATTGAGCGTAATATTACTATTTTACGATTTAATTAATTTATTCATTTGATGAATTAATTTTTTGATTTTCAATCAAATTATCAGATTTTTTTGATATAATGCATAAACACATCATAACTATTCCCATTAATCCACCAACAATTAATCCTAATAAAAAAAATAAAAAGTTTGTCATAGACTATCACTCCTCTCTTTTCCATAATCAAATAATTTAGAAAACTCTTCTGATGCTCTATCCATTTCATCATTTATATTTCTAACAGCATTTCTAATCTTCGTTTTATTCATATATGTTTTGTTTGTTAAAGAATTAGTAACAATATTCTTCTTAGAATAACTCTTATTCTTTCTATAATTATTTAAAATAATAGCTTGAATAACATCATTTGAATCAATTACTAGTTTTTTATTCTTCCTATAATGATATCTTGAATGATTAACTATAGCATTTAATATGTAGTTATCAAGATATTTTTCTTTATTATTTGTATAGGATAAATCTATATCCGATTTCTTCAATCCATTATTCTTAGCTACAGAAGTTAAATAATCATTCATATTATCAATTCTTTTATTAAAGTCATCTTTTGTATAAATAAGATTCTTATTTTTTTTGAATAAATCTTCTTTTATATCTCTAGTTAATTGTTTTATTTCATCATCTTTAATTGAGTTAAATTTAATTCGTGAATTATAACTAATATCTCTTTCATCTAATAACTTACCTAATCTTAATATTTTATCTTCAAGAATAACATTTTCTTTATCATAAAGGACAAAATTCCTAGTTTTAGGATCAAAATATTTTTTGAATTCATCTATATCTTTATTTATATCTATAGACATAGGTTTAAATTTAGATTGCCTTTGAATAGTTAAAACTGTTTCATTTTTAATATAGTTTATAACCTTTCTAGGAATTTTACCTTTTCTTCTATAACCTAATGTTTTATTTTGCCTTAATGTATTTGGTTTCTTTTCCATAAAATAAATATGATAATGTGGATTGTTAGTATTCATGTGTCTAGACATTCCATAAGTCATATTTTTTAAATCTTTAAACCCCATTCTTTTTAATGCTTCAGGTATTATCTTTTTGGATACTTGTTCATCCATATCTTCCCAACTAATATTCTTATCAACTAAATCCTTTGGAATAGACAAGACTACTTGCCATAAGTTAGAATTATTAAATTGTTTAGATATGTATTTTTTTCTTTTTTCTTTTTCTTCTGGAGTAGCATACTTACCATTTTCCATTATTAAATTAATATCTTCATATTTATTAATCTTACCAGTAAAATAGTCTATCAAGTTCAATGCTCTTTTTGAATCATCTGAAAAATAGTCTATAATACCATCAACATATTTTTGATCCTTATCCTTAAATGTTTTTAATCTATCAGGATTATTTAAAGATAATTTATATTGAGTTCTAATAACTATTTTAGACTTAGTCATTCATATTCCTTTTATGATATTTCTTATTGAACTTATCTAATGAATCACTAGAATTAGTATCAACATATTCTAAATTTAAATCTGCATATGTTTGAATTAACAATTGTTTAATATAAGATATATCTTTTTTTAGATTAATAAAATTATCTGATAATTCTGTTATTCGTTTATCATTGTCATTAATCTTAAAAGACAATTCTAAAAGACTTGCTATTTCATCATTAATAGTTGTTTTATGAAGTGTAGATAAATCTGATATTTTAGAATATAAATCATTATTGATTCTTAGATGTACATCTTTTCTCATTATCTTTTTCCTCCATTAATAAATCTTTTAATTCTTTATATATTTTGAATCTATATATCATAGCTTGATTTTCTTTATTATCAATAAATACATTTCCTTTAAAACAATCTAATAAAATAGCATAAGTCTTTTCTGAAACAAAATAATCCATACCATATCTATAATAAAGATTTTCCCAGCTCTTAATTCTAGTTTGTGGTAATTTAGGATTCATTAACTTAGTATTAAATCCAGCATATTCAAATAACTCTCTACAAGTTTTCTCTGGATATTTCTTTCTTTGTAAAATAGTCCATAATTTAAAAAGAGGATCATAATGTATGAACCTCTTTTTGTTAACTTCTAAAACAAATGGACTTTTCTCTAAACTTTCAACTTCTAAATCTGAATAAATTTTAGATTTCATATTTAGACCTCCATTCTATAACCTTTGAACATTTTAATAAAGTTAGTTAAAACTCTACTTAAATCTTCTCCATATATTACTTCATCTGATATTTCTTGAACCTCATCAATTTCTAAGTTTTCTCCCAATACTTGGGATGCATTATAAATGGCTTTATCTAATCTATCAAATATACCATCATAATAGAAATACATATTAATATCATCTTTATCAAAATCAACTTCTGCTATATTTGGATTACAAGATATACTATTAAATATATCTTCTTTATGTTCTTCTAAATATTTTTTAGAATCATCATCAAACTCTTTTTTATAATCCTCAAAACTTTCAATATAGTTTCCAGTTGATGTTTGTTCCATTCCATGATGAACAATATCGTTTGCTATTAAATCACTAATTGTCGCTTTCATTTATATTCTCTTCCTCCTTAGTTAAGAATCCAATTTGAATAAGTTCTATCATTAATTCATTAATACTTATATGATAAAATTTAGCCATAGCTTTTAACTTATCATAAGTATATTCATCTATTCTTATACTTCTAGTTATCATATTTTCCTCCTTTATAAAATCCCAAAAACACCAATTTTTAATTGGTATTTTTTTATCAGGATAAGAAGATGGTACCAC
>CANROK010000038.1 GCA_947632205.1 uncultured Bacilli bacterium | reverse complement strand
AACTTGACATAAAAAAATCCAGTGTCTAACTGGTATTAAATAAGATTTGGATTTAAGTCAACTGCAAAACTCGGGTGATTTAGTTGATGAAACAATATGTTTTAGTGCTTTAACTAAAGATGAATTAATGAAATATTTAGAATCTAAAAATGTTTTTGATAAAGAAAAATAATAAAAGAAAGTAATTATGAAAAATATAATTACAAAAAAATTGCTAAACTAATAAAAAGTGATAATTTAATTAAAAATTAATTATCACTTTTTGTAAAAAGAATGTCAATTTTAAAATCTTTTTTATATAATTTTTATAATTTTAAAAAAAATAATATATACTAAAAATAGTGGTTATTATGAAAAAAAATCGAAAAGTTAGTATTTTTATTTTACCTTTTATTGCCTTGGTTCCTTTCTTTTGTGTAGTTTTAATTATTAATTTAATACCTAAAAATAAAGAAGAGAAAAATACGGAAGAGGAATTTTTTCAAGAAATACAATATAAAAACATAATAGATAATGCCATATTAATTGATAATAATTTAGATTTACAAAGTATTTTCCTTGACAGCAGTAATAGTATTAAGAATTATGCAGTATTTACTGATAAAAATATATATTATTCTTATGAGCCCTCTAAGTGCTATAATGATAATACTGAGAGATTAAATTTAGAAGAAAGAATTAAAAATTGTAAAAAAGAACAAGCCACTAAATGTACCCCAGCTTATAGTTGGAAAGAAGATTGCCAAGAAGGTTACTGTGAAAATTATTATAAAAATTTATATGATATTTTAGGAAATATGGAAGAAGAGCAATTACCATTGTGTAAAACATTTTCACCAAATAATAGTTCAAGTCGTGATGAATTAAATAAAAGATATATAATTAAACAAGATTTGGATGGCAATAATTTAAAATTGTTAGAAACTTACGAATCTAAAGAAACAGCTATATCCTTTAATTATATAACAGATAACAATATATATTATGAATATTATGATACTTATAATCTTAAAAATGGTGTAAAACAATTAAATGCTAGTAATAATATTACTTTAATTAAAGAAAATAATAAAATATTAAATTATCCAATTTCAAATAAACAATTTGTCTTTCTAAAACAAGATACGGGAATTAGTAAATATGATGAGTTAAATAATAAAACATGGGATGTTACTAATTTAACTAATAATAATTATATTTTAGATAAATATACAAATGATTTTTATAGTTATAATATTAATAATAAAGAAATATATCTTTATAAAAATAATGATGTTATATTTAAATTAGAAGACCATGAAACTCCCTTAACTATCTTTTCTTCTTATAAAAATGTTTATCTTTTATATTTGAAAAATGATCTACTTAACTTATTAATTTTAAATAAAAAAGATAATAAATTAGAAAAAGATCTTAAGATTGAAAACTTAAATAATATTAAAAATATTAGTTATTTAACTGTAAATAGTAATGGTTTAATATGTTTGATAATTAATAATAATGATATATATACTTTAAATCCAGAAACATTAGAATTAAACAATATCTATAATATTAAATATAAAGATATAAATAATTATCAAATTTATCATAATTTTATAATTTATTTTTATAATAATAGTTTAATAATTTATAATACAATTACTAATGAAGAAAAAATAATAAATAATGTTATTTATTATTATTTAAATATTGTAAATAACAAATTATATGTTGTCATAAATGAGAACAATGAATTAAAGTTAAATTCTTATAATATAAATTAGAAAAGACATTCAATTATTAAAGAATGTCTTTTTATACCTCTATTTTTATACCTCTATTTTTTAATATAATTTTTCTAATAAAATCTAAAGGTACTACGGTAATGGCTAAAGAAATAACAAATATTAATTCAAATATTGTCATGCCATATGTCCTAAATAAATCATGACCATTATATATTAAATATATTTGGGCAATAGTAATAAACAAGAAGACAAATAAGAATACTTTGTTTTTTGTAATATTTGATAAAATATTTAATCTTTCGGTTCTGGCATTAAAAGCATTAAAGATACCAATAAAAATAAATAAAGCAAAATATGATGTCATAAAATGTTTATAATCACTTCTAACTATTTCTTTAAATATTGGTAACTTTAAAAATAAGATACAAAGTAAGGCAGAATATAAGCCATTAATAATTATTTGACTATACATATACTTATTAATAATTGGTTCATCTCTTTTTTTGGGTTTTTGCTCCATATAATATTTTAAAGGATATTCATATGAGAAGGCAAGTCCGGCAAAGGTATCCATGATCATGTTAAGCCATAACATTTGAATAATTGTAATAGGAGTACTTATACCAATATAAGAACCAATAATTGATAAGAATAGAGCAGTCATATTAACTGTTAATTGATATATAACGAATCTTCTTATACTTTTAAAGATGGTTCTTCCATAAAGTATTGCTTTACTAATTGATAAAATATTATTATCTAATATAACTATGTCACTCGCTTCTTTGGCAACTTCAGTACCGCTGCCCATTGCAAAGCCGACATTAGCTTTTTTTAAAGCTGGGGCATCATTAACGCCATCTCCAGTCATGCCAACCACAAAATTCATCTCTTCTAAAATAGATACTAAACGACTTTTATCTTGAGGAAGAGCCCTAGCTATAACTTTTATATTTTGAATCTTTCTTTTTATATCTTCCGTACTAAGTTTATTAAATTCTTCACTTGATAAAACAATATCATTGGGATTTGTTATAATTCCTGAATCAATAGCAATATTTTTAGCAGTATCTTTGGCATCTCCAGTAATCATTATGACATTAATACCAGCATTTCTAATTAAACTAATACCTTCTTTAGCTTCTACTCTTAGTTCATCTTTTAGCGTAATAAAACCAATAAACGTTAAATTATTTAAAGAATTTCCTTTACATAAAGTCAAAACTCTTATGCCTTTTTTAGTATAATTTTCAATTTCTTTTAAGATTAATTTATTATTTAAAATAATTTTTTCTTTACCATCACTGGTAAGATATTTTGTACATTTAGGTATTAATATTTCACTAGCACCTTTTAAATATATATCGTTATCTATATAGATAGCACTATATTTATGAACACTATCAAATGGAATTTTTTTATCTATTTTAGTATTAGTATTATTATTTTTTAAAAATTTAACTAAAGCTTTATCAGTAATATTACCACCAATAACTTTATTTTCACTAACTACAGATTCATTATTTAAAATAATAGATTTATAAACATCATCATATAATTTACTTCTTTTAAGTTCTCCTTCATTTTTAAATTTTCTTAAATCATAAGAAATAAAATTAGTTACTTCTAACTCGCCCTTAGTTAATGTTCCAGTTTTATCGGTAAGTAAAAAATTAATATTTCCACTTGTTTCAATACCTGTCATTTTCCTTACTAAAACATTATCTTTAAGCATTCTTTTCATATTTGATGATAATACTAAAGTTATCATCATTGGTAATCCTTCTGGTACTGCTACTATGATAATAGTCACTGCTAAAGTTAATGCATAAATTAAATAATTTAAAATAATTTTGGGTGTTGTAAGAGTAATCATGATTAAATTTATATCAAAGTTATTTTCTATAACTATTTTATTAAAAAGATAAGAAAGTGAAACAACAAAAGCCCCTATATAACCAATTTTACTAATTATTTTAGCAAGTCCATATAATCTTAATTTGAGTGGTGAAGTAGGATCTTTACTTTGAATTTCTAAAGATATTTTACCATATTCAGTATTAGTACCTACTTTTTCGACAATCATTTTACCATTACCATTTGTGACAATTGAACCCCGATATAATTTTTGGTTAACAGTTTTTTTAATATCTTTAGCTTCACCAGTTAAACTTGCTTCATTACAAGAAAGATTCCCGCTTATAAGTTTACCATCAGCAGGAATAGAATCTCCTAAATTTAAAATAATGATATCACCAACAACAACTTCATCAATAACTATTTCTTTTAAAATTTTATTTCTTAAAACTTTAACTTTTATTTTACTAGCTTCATTTTGTAATCTTTTAAAAGCTTCTTCACTACCATACTCCGAAATAGTCGAAATAAACGATGCTAAAAAAACAGCAATAGCGATACCAATCGTTTCATACCAATCATATTTGGAAAAAATAAAAAGAATCTTAATACCTAGAGCAATTAATAATATTTTAATAATAGGGTCTCCTAAAGATTCTAACAATAATTTCCAAAATGTTTTTTGCTTAACTTTCACTAATTCGTTATTGCCATACTGTTTCCTACTAACTAATACTTCATCATCACTAAGACCATTATAATTAATCATTATTCCTTTAGTCACCCAATTAAATATATGAGGTCTTTTTATAATATATGCGAAAGTTATAATTGTGTTACAGTAATTTTAAGCAAATAAAAAACGTACTATCATCAGTAATGCGATAGCACGTCGTTAACATATTTTGGATGGCGTGAATCACGCTTCCTGTAAATAGTATACCATAGTTTAGGGTAGATAAACAATATAATTTTAAAAATAAATATAAAAAAATTACTTTACAACAAGTGTAAAGTATGATTAAATAAAGTTTACAGGAAACTGATATACGCCGTCATCATTATTTCAGGGGGTTATACTTTTGAAGGTGGTGGTAAGATGAAGTCAAAAAACTTAATCAGAATTTTGATCTTTATTATTTTGTTACTCTTGCTAATAATATTAGCAGAGCAAATAAAAGACGTACTATCAGCAGTAATGCAATAGCACGTCTTACTCCAAAAAGGACGGCGTGAATCACGCTTCCTGTAAATAGTATACCATGTTTGGGGTAGATAAACAACATAATTTCACGAATAATAGTAAAAATATTATTCTTTTTTAATTTAAAAATATTTTATATAATTATATTGGTGATAAAAATGATATATGATCTTATAAAAGAGTATGATAGTAAAGTTATAAAGTATTATTTATTATTAAATAATTATAATATATCTAATATAAATAAAGACGAATTAAATAAAGTAGAGAAAGAGTATAATGATTTAGAAAATACCATTATTAATTTAAGAGAAGAAATAGATAAAATAACTTATACTACTTTAGAAATAGTGGTAGATGTTGAAGAATTAAAAAGAAAATGTATGGAAATAATTAATAATAATTTTAATACTAAAGATATAATGAAATATATTAAAGAAGCTAAAGAGCTTATAGATAAAGAATTAGAACAAAATAAAAGACCTAGTAGATTACTAGCTCTTGATAGTTTTATTAAAGAATTTTTAGAACATATCCTTGGTTTAAATATTTAACTTTCTTCAATAAAGTTTTTAGATTTATGAGGTTCATCAAATAATAGATTAGGATAATTTTGTTGTCTTAAAGCTTCATATACAACAATGGCTACTGTATTAGAAAGATTTAGGGCTCTTACATCACTAGTCATAGGTATTCTTAAACATCTATCAATATATGGTTTTAATATTTTAGGAGGAATACCAGTTGATTCTTTACCAAAGAAAAAATATATATTTTTAGATGTATCACTATAATCAAATGAAGTATGTGGTTTATGTCCATATCTTGTTAAGAAATAATATTCTCCTTTATTTTTCTTAAAAAAATCATCTATATTTTCATACAAAGTATAATGACATTTATCAATATAATTAACACCACTTCTTCTTACATATTTATCATCTAAACTAAATCCTAGAGGTTTAATTAAATGAAGATGCGTATTAGTAGCAATACAAGTACGCATTATATTTCCGGTATTAGTAGGTATTTCTGGTTCAAATAAAACAACATTAATCATAATAAATCACCAAAAATATTATATTAAAGTTGTTTTTAATTGTAAAGGTTATAAACAATTATAATTTAGATGTGTTTAATTGTTTGAATGATGTCAAATAAAGTAAAATATTTGTAAATTTGTTGTGTAACAAAATTTATAATGATAGAATGAAAGTATAAAAGATAGGAGTGAAAAAATGAGAACTTTTACAGAAATACAAGAATATATGAAAAGTAGTAGAGAAAGAATCATTCGTGAGCAATTAAAAGAAATTGAAGAAAGAACTGATTTAACACAAGCTGATATAGATGCCAAAAAATCTATGGTTGAAAACCATCAAAGAGAAATTGCAAATATTGAGGAAGTTACAACGATAGAAATAGGGGATGCAACTAATGAATTACTTGCAGCTTTACGCCGAGTATATGAATTTAATTTTGGGGTTCAAGAATATTGGCAAAATTTTGATAAATTTATTAATGATTGTGTTTTAGGGAAAAAATATGGCCATTCTCCTTGTCAAATGTATTGTTTAGAATTAGGAATAGGAATGAATGAGCTTTCTTGTTTAAAAGGAATTGATCCTAAAAGTGTTGAAGCTGAAAAAATGCTTAAATCCGTTGTTAATGCTAATTTTGCAACAAATATTCCATTAAATGATGAAGTTGAAAAAGCATATCAAGAATATATATCAACACCTCAAAATGATGAGCTTGCTTACTCTAAAGCTTATATGCGTTGGCAAGAACTTAAAAGAGATTCCGGAAGATTACTATATAGTGGAGTTTATCATACATTGGCTGATAATTTAGAATATCAAAAAGCTAAAGAAATATGTTCCAATCGTTCTCTTTAATTTATTAATTATTAAAAAAATTATAAAACTTTAACAAACAATGTTAGAGTTTTTTATTTTTGAAAAAAAATATTAAAAACAGCATTAATAAAGTTATAATTAATTGTCAAAAAATAAGATTTAGTTTATAATTATAATGGTGGTAAAAATGGCAAAGCGAAAAAAATCAAAAGAAGCAAGTAGTAAAGGCATGAGTGTTGAATTAACTGGTTTAATATTAGCAATAATTGGGATAATTGGTTTTGGCTTTGGTTATGTCGGCGCCTTAATTAAAGGATTTGCTATGTTTTTACTTGGTACATGGTGGATATTTTTTGTTCTTTATTTATTATTAATTGGCTTATTTATGCTGTTTAAAAGAAAAATGCCTAAATTTTTCTCATCTCGGTTAATTGGCTTTTATTTATTACTTATAGTTTTGTTAGTAGCTAGTCATTTTTCTTTTATTAAACCAGGTATGAAATTTTTTGATATGACTCATACAACATTTGAACTACTTATGGAAAGAATTCATGAAATAAGTATCACCAATTCATTGTTAAATTCAGGTAATACAAATATTCCTATTGGTGGTGGTTTAATTGGGGCTTTTGCTTTAAGTTGTCTATACTTTTTATTTGATAAAGTTGGCACAATTATTGTTTTAATTGTTATGACTTTATTTGGTGGTATTTTATTATTTGATATAACTTTAAGTGATATTTTAGATAAAATTAAAGGCATAAGAAGAAATAATTCAGATGAAAATGAAGATGGTGGTGATTCTATAAAAGAAGAAATTAATAATGATAATACTTTAGAAAAAGATGAAATAATTCATGAAAAATCATATGAAAATTCGAATGATAAAATTATTGTTTCTAGTTTAGATGATATTAAAGCTAAGAAAGATATTAAAGTACCTGAAGTTGTTGAAAGCGAAGTTATAAATGAAAGTGAAATTATAACAAATACTGATTATAAACTTCCGCCACTTAGTATTTTAAATGAAGTTAAAAAAGAAAAGAAAACAACCCTTGATAATCATACTTTAAATAATCGAACTATTTTGGAAACGGTGTTAAAAGACTTTCAAATTACAGCGAAAGTTGTTGATATTCATGTAGGACCTGCAGTTACACAATATGAAATAGTTGTTCCAGCTGGTACAAAAGTTAGTAGAATACTTAATATTAATAAAGAAATTGCGTTGGCTTTAGCTGCTAAAGATGTCCGTATTGAAGCACCAATTCCTGGTAAAAGTACAATTGGTATTGAAATTCCTAATCAATCTATTAGTGCTGTTTCGTTTAGAGAAATTATTGAATCTAATCAATCATTAAAAGATAAATATGATATTATGGTTGCCTTAGGTAAAAATTTAATGGGTAAACCTATAGTTGCGGATATGGCTAAAATGCCACACCTTTTAGTAGCTGGTTCTACTGGTTCTGGTAAATCAGTATGTATAAATTCTATTATTTGTTCAATATTAATGAATTATAATCCAAGTGATGTTAAACTAGTTTTAGTCGATCCTAAAAAAGTTGAACTTACTAATTATAATGGAACACCTCACTTATTATGTCCAGTAGTAAATGATCCTAAAAAGGCCTCATTAATGCTTCAAAATGTTGTAAGAGAGATGGAAAGAAGATATGATGTGTTTAGTGAAAAAGGTGTCAAGAAAATAAGTGAATATAATGCTTATATTGAAAAAGAAAATAAAAAGCATCCCGAATCACCTCTTAATAAAATGTATTATTTAGTAGTAATTATTGATGAACTTGCTGATTTAATGTTAGTAGCATCTAAAGAAGTTGAAGATTCCATAATGCGTATTACGCAAATGGCAAGAGCAGCAGGAATTCACTTAATTGTTGCAACACAAAGACCATCTACAGATGTTATTACTGGGGTAGTTAAAGCTAATATTCCATCTAGAATATGTTTTGCGGTAGCTAGTCAAATTGATTCAAGAACAGCTTTAGATATGGCGGGAGCTGAAAAATTACTAGGTAAAGGTGATATGTTGTATTTACCAATGGGTGAAAATCAACCAACACGTATTCAAGGATGTTATATCTCTGATGAAGAAATTAATAAATTAATAAATTATTGTTCGAAACAAATAAGTGCTCATTATGATGAATCTATTACCTCTAGTAATGCTTCAAGTACAGAAGCTAGTGGTAGTGGTCATGGTGAAGATGATTATGATGATCCAATGTATAATGAAATAGTGGAATTTGCTATGCAAACAGGTAAAATTAGTGCATCTTTAATTCAAAGAAAATTTAGATTTGGCTTTAATAGAGCTGCTAGAATGATTGATTTATTAGAAGATAGAGGAATAGTTGGACCACAAAATGGGGCTAAACCAAGAGAAGTATTAAAAAAATATAATGATTCTGATGAAGAATAATAATTAATAAAATTACTTTACATATAGTTTAAATGTAAATATAGTAAAAAATTTACAATAAATTGACTTTGTGATAAAATATAAGCGAAAGGGTTGATACTGATGAGTAATCAAAAAGAAAAAGTAGTGAAAAAAAAGAATAGTAATAATCTAAAAAAAGAAAATGAAATGGTTATTAGTCCAAAGAATTACTTTTATGCAGTTGTAATATTTATTGGTGTTATAGCAGTAGCATTATATTTGTTTGCGTGGTATCAAGTAAAAAAGGAAGAAAGATTAATGAATAGTTATTTAGTATCTTCTAATACTATCATGTCTAGTGTTAATGATTTAACTTCTTTAACTCAAGTTATGCAAGAAGCTCCTACTTCTTACTTTATTTATGTTAGTTATTGCAACGATGAAGATGTTTATAATTTAGAAAAAGATTTAAAAAAGACAATTGATAAATATAAATTAAATGATATATTTTATTATGTTGATATTACTGATTTAAAAAATAATGATAAAGATTATTTAAATAAAATAAAAGAGACACTTAATATTGAAGAATTAAAAAGTGTTCCTGCTGTTATCTATGTTGATAATGGTCAAATAAAAAATGAAAATATTTTAGATGGTGTAAAAAATTCAAAATTTAAAGTTGCTGATTTACAAAATCTTTTAGACATATATGAATTTGAAGTTATAAAATAGGCATAATAACCAACATATAAATTAATTATCTCATACATTAATGTAGGAGGTAATTTTTTTATGTTATTTGATAATAACGATGTCGATTTAGATTTTGCCCTTTTTAATTTAACTAATATGCCAAATATGTACAAAAAAGATATGATGGATTATAGTAATATGAATAATAATAATAGTAGTAGTAATAATAGTAATATTTTAAGTGCTAAAGAAGGATTTTTAAGAGGTAATTTATTTAAGGATGAATATGTACCATATAAAAATTTAACATATATAGATATTAAACCAAAAAATGATCGTGAAGCTAAATTATTTACAGTTATGCAATATTCTTTTGCTATCAATGATTTAAATCTTTGGTTAGATTTACATCCAAGAGATATTAGTGTAATGAAATTATTTCAAGAAATGGTTGAAGAAGCTAGAAAAGCAAAAAGAGAATATGAAAGTACTTATGGCCCACTTACTGTAAGTCATACTAAAGGTAATGAATTTGACTGGATCGATAGTCCATGGCCATGGGAAAATTTAGGAGGTAGCATGTATGTTTAAGTATGTAAAACACACAAATTATCCAGTATCTATTAAGAAAAAAGATCTAAGAATGGCTAAATATTTGTTAACTCAATTTGGTGGTGCTAATGGTGAACTTGCAGCAGCTATGCGTTATTTTAGTCAAAAATTTACAATGCCTGATGATAAAGGTAAAGCCCTACTTAATGATATTTCTACGGAAGAATTAGGACATAGAAGTTATATCTTATATTTTTAAGTTAATTTCTAGTTCAAAATCATATCTTGCTTCGGTGTTCC
>CANROK010000037.1 GCA_947632205.1 uncultured Bacilli bacterium | reverse complement strand
ACTGTTTTTAAAATTTTGAGTGTTTTCTCTTTTATTTTAGAAAAAATTTATTTTCCCACATCTAGTTTACTACATCAAGTAGGAGAAATAATTTGTTTTTCTCTTACTTTTGTTTTATAATTATAAATGATATGGAGGGCTAAAAATGGATAGTGTTGCATTTACTATTTTTAATTATAATATAAAATGGTATTCTTTATGTATATTAGGTGGAGTAATAGTTGCTTTGTTTTTTTACATGAAAGAAGGAAGAAGATTTAATTATCCTAAAGAATTTTTATTTAATTTATTTTTTTGGGTTGTTATATTTGGAATAATTGGAGCTAGGTTATATTTTTGTGCTTTTCATTTTGAAGATTATCAAAATGATTTATTAGGAATATTCAGAATATGGGAAGGTGGACTAGCTATTCATGGTGGTATAATTGCTGGTTTAATAACACTAATATTTTATACAAAGAGATATAATGTTAGTACCCTTAAAATGACTGATATTTCAGCTGTACCTCTTTTAATTGCTCAAGCTATAGGAAGATGGGGTAATTTCTTTAATCAAGAGGCACATGGTGCTGCCACTACTTATTATCATTTAAAAGAGTTACATATTCCTGAAAAAATAATTGAAGGTATGAAGAAAGGAAATACTTATTATCATCCAACTTTCTTTTATGAATCAGTATATTGTTTAATTGGGTTTGTACTTTTACTTTTAATAAGAAGATTTAAATATATTAAAAGAGGACAAGTAACATGTTTATATTTAATGTATTACTCTGTAGGAAGATTCTTTATTGAAAGAATGAGGACCGATTCATTAATGTTTGGGGGATTTAAAGTAGCTCAAATAGTATCTGTTGCATTATTTATAATTGGACTACTTGGTTTTATGATTTTAAGCAGAAAAGGTCGTTTTGAAGATCTTTACAATGAAGATCAAAGAAGAGAAATTAAATTTTAAGGAGGAATAAAATGTACGATTTAATCGTTATTGGTATGGGTATTGGTGGTATTACGGCAGGCATTTATGCTAAAAGAGGAAATCTTAATGTTTTATTGTTAGATAAAGGGGCTCCAGGTGGAATGCTTAATAATATAGAAAAAATAAGTAATTATCCTGGTTTAATTAATATTAAAGGTAGTGATTTTGCCAGTAAGTTATTTGAACAAGTAAATGAGTTAGAAATACCTTATAAATTTGAAGAAGTAACAAATTTAAGAGTAGAAGATGATGTAAAAATAGTTACTACTGATAGAGGTGAATATAGAGCTAGTAGTGTTATTATAGCAACTGGAACTAAGCCAAAATATCTAGGACTTGATAATGAAAAAGATTTACTTGGAAGAGGTCTTAGTACATGTGCAACTTGTGATGGAGCATTTTACAAAGATAAAGATGTTGCAGTTGTAGGAAGTGGTAATAGTGCTTTACAAGAATCGCTTTATCTAGCTAAACTTTGTAAAAAAATATATTTACTTAATCGTAAAGATGGTTTTAAAGGTGAAGATATATTAATAGATAAAGTTAAAAATACAGAAAATATTGAAATTATATATAATGTAAATATTAAAGAATATAATGAAGTAGATGGTAAACTTGAAAGTATAGTTTTAGATAATGGTAATACTTTAAATGTTTCCGGTGTCTTTATTTATATCGGCTATAGACCTAATACTGATATGTTCAAAGATTTAAATATAACTAATATGGATGGTCATATAATTGTTAATGAAAATTTTGAAACTAAAATAGAAGGTGTATATGCAATTGGCGATGTTATTAAAAAAGATATTTATCAACTTGCAACAGCAGCAAGTGATGCCATTCATGCTGTTAGTAATATTTCTAAAATAAATAATTAGACAAAATAAGACAAAAGATACCCCTTTACAAGAGGTATCTTTTGCTATTTATTTAATAACCAATCAACGACATTAACTTTTGTTATTCCATCATAATCGGTTTCCATGTCCATATCATAAGTTATTAAATATTTTGGATAATGGTCACCTGTTTTTTGCAATGATCTTAGTTCTCTTTCTAATACACTATCATCTCTAACAGTTAGTGCAACTTGAAAATATTTTAATCCATCTCTATTTTCAGCAACAAAATCTATTTCTAAATCATCTACTTTTCCAACATATACTTTATATCCTCTTCTTAACAATTCAAGATAAACTATATTTTCTAATATATGTCCCATATCACTATCAGCTTTTTTACCCAGTAAATAACTTCTTAATCCTTGATCCACAACATAATACTTGTAATCTCTAGCAAGTAAATTCTTACCTTTAACATCGAATCTCTCAGCTTTATATATCAAAAAACTTTCGACAAATGCAGATATATAGTTTTCAACTGTATGATTGCTTGTAGTCATTCCTCTACTTGTTAATGTATCACTTATTTTTTTAGTAGATATTGGACTACCTATGCTATCAAATATAAATTTTAATACACTTTCTAGAAGCATCTTATCTGTTATATTATTTCTTGTTATTATATCTTTGTAAACTATTGTCGTAAATATACCTTCTAAATATGTATCTAAATCATTTGGATTATCCTGAAGTATTGATATATTACCTGGCATACCACCATACTTCATATAATCTAAGAAATATTCATAACGACTTTTATCAGAACTATTAAAGGCACTTAGATACTCTTTAAAAGATAATGGTAACATTTTTATCTCTACATATCTTCCTGATAATAATGTTGCAAGTTCTCCAGATAATAAATAAGCATTCGATCCTGTTATATAAACATCAACATTTTTCTTTATATATAAACTATCAACAGCTTTTTGAAATTTAGGAACATTTTGAACTTCATCTAAGAAAACATAATAGTTTTTTTTTGAAACTATTTTTTTATTTACATAATCATATAATTCCTTATAATTTTCAAAATTATAATCAGCATCTTCAAGATTTATCTTTATTATTTGATCATCTTTAACACCAGTTTCTTTTAAATAATTTATAAATAATTCAAATAATGTAGACTTACCACATCTTCTTATTCCAGTAACAACTTTGATTAAATCTTTATCCTTAAACCTTTTTAATTGTTCAAGGTACTCTGTTCTTTCTATCATAGTTTTCACCTCTGTTATAAGTATACATTATATTTAACATAAAGTCAAGTTTTGGAAATATTTTTCCAAAACTCTCAAAAATAAATAAGTTTTGGAAGCAAACACTTTTTATATAATAATATTTATCTGACAATATAGCTAAAACAATTTATTCAATTTTCATATCAAACTTTTTTAATATGAAATTTTATAGTATAATTAGTTTGTAGGTGAATTTTATGTTATTAAGTAGTAATTGGGAAGATTATAAAATTATAAAAACAAGTAAAGGAATGAAATTAGAAAATTGGAATAATGTAATTTTACTAAGACCAGATCCAGTTATTACTTGGGATTTAGGAGACTTTAAAAATTATAAAATAAATGCTATTTATCATCGTAGTTCATCAGGTGGTGGTCATTGGGAAGACATTATTCCATCTAAAGAAAATTGGTTAGTTAAATATAAAGATTTAAAATTTTTAGTTAAAAAAATGGGTTTTAAACATACAGGTTTATTTCCTGAGCAAGCAAATAATTGGGATTTTATGATTGATAAAATAAAAAATAGTAATAAAGATATAAAAGTACTAAATTTATTTGCTTATACTGGTGGTGCAACAGTTGCTTGTCTTTATGCTGGGGCAAGTGTTACTCATGTCGATTCATCTAAAGGTATGGTTGACTGGGCAAAGGAAAATGTTAAAGCCAATCATTTAGAAGATAGACCAGTTCGTTATTTAATTGATGATGTTATAAAATTTGTTAAAAGAGAAATAAGAAGAGGCAATAAATATGATGCTATTATCATGGATCCACCAAGTTATGGAAGGGGAGCCAATGGGGAAGTTTGGTCTATCGATGAAAATTTAGAAGAATTAATTAAATTATGTAAAGAAATATTAAATGATAATTTCTTATTCTTTATTGTTAATACATATTCTATTAATTTACCTAGTGTTAGTTTATGTAATATTTTAAAACTTAATTTTGAAGGTAAAAAAGTAATAGTAGATGATTTATGTTTGCCAATTGAAAATAGTGATTTATATTTATCTTGTGGTATAACTGGTAGGGTAACTAATGAATAATGATTTAAATATTTTATATGAAGATAATCATCTAATTGTAGTAGAAAAGAAACCAAATATCTTATGTCAAAGTGATTATACTAAAGATTTAGATTTACTTACAATGTTAAAAAACTATCTTAAAGATAAATATCAAAAACCAGGTAATGTTTATTTAGGACTTGTACATCGTTTAGATAGACCAGTCGGAGGTATAATGGTTTTTGCTAAAACTAGTAAAGCTGCAAGTAGATTATCGAAAGTTATTCAAGAACATAATATGACTAAAGAATATCTTTTAATATGTCATGGTAATATTAATGATGAAGGTATAATGGAAGATTATATTGAAAAGAAAGAAGAAATAAGTGTTATATCAAATAAAGAAAAAGGTAAATATGCTAAATTAGAATATAAAGTTCTAGATAGAAAGAACGATTTAAATTTAGTTAAAGTTAATTTAATAACAGGTAGACATCATCAAATAAGATTACAATTTGCTCATCGTAATAATCCTTTATATGGAGATATGTTATATGGTAAGGGTGAGAAAGACAATATTTATTTATATGCTTATCATCTTCGTTTTAAACATCCCGTTAAAGATGAAATAATGGATTTTAAATTAATACCTAATACAGGAATATGGAAAGA
This sequence comes from uncultured Bacilli bacterium, assembly GCA_947632205.1. Lineage (GTDB taxonomy): Bacteria > Bacillota_I > Bacilli_A > RF39 > UBA660 > SIG200. The sequence continues at coordinate 5,892 of CANROK010000037.1, read as the reverse complement.
ATTTAAATGATAAAATACTTTGTAGTGTAAAGTATTTTTCTTTTAATATAGATTATCTTGTTTTTAAATGATATTCTTAATATAGAGGTGGTTATATGTCAGATGAACATTTAGAAATGGTAAAAGATGTCCTAAAAGATTTTAAAGATTATGAAGATTTAAAAACAAGATATATTGATGTATATCATCCAAAAAATGAAGAAATGTTAAAATTATTATTTGATTCTATAAAGTTAGGAGAAGATGCTTGGAATCATATAAAGTATTTATATTCAAATGAGTCACTTAGAATAGACAAATTGCAAAGGAAACTAGATAATTTTACAATTAAAGATATAATTAATTTAATAAATAATAATAATTTAAGCAATTATAAAAGAATAATCATAAAACTTGATAATATAAATTATGATGATTTGGAAGAATTAGATAAAATTAATTTACCAATTTTTATTGAGGTTAATGGTGATAAAGGTTTATGTACTTTAAGTGAATTTAAAAATATGCGAAAAGTATTTAACGATTTTAACAAAAATTATGGAACTTATATTTTATCTCCATTAGAGAAAATAACATTAGCATATGATTATGTAAAATTTTATTACTATAACATGGAAGAAAGTCATAAAAAAACTGATTCTAGGCAACTTTCTAAATTATTAAATACAGGCAATATTGTATGTGAAGGATATTGTAGAATGTTTTGTCAATTATTAAAAGAGATGGGATTAAGTTCATATTTAGTTTTTATTGAAGGACATGTGAGAGTAATTGTCAGTGTAAAAGATGAAAAATATAATGTAAATAATATTTATGCGTTTGATCCAACTTGGGATTCGGATTTAGAAATGGCTTTAGTTAAACAAGAAGATGGTAATGAAAGTTATAAGATGAAAAGTAATATTAAAGAAACAGATATGATAATTGAAAAAATGCCAAGTACAATTCGTTATAATTTTTATATGATTCCTTTATATGAATATAGTAAATATTTTCCTGATGATAAATTTGTTGAAATAGTAAAATATGGTACGGAAGAAAAAATTGATTTAGAAGGAGTATTTAGTAAAGCAGTTCATTTTAATGATAACCTTCCTAGAAATAATGAATCTATAAATTTATTAATGCAAATATTACCAAAAATTAAAAAAATTGAAGGATATAATAATGAACAAATAGAACATTATATTGAAAACGCAATAAATATAATGAATCAAGATCGATTTGGCAAATATGATAAATATAATTTAGTTAACATAAGATAAACGAAAGGGTAGGTTTAAAAGATAAATATCTATCTTTTTTATTCGGTTGGATTGATGTATAATATAAAAGGTATAGAAGGAAAAAATTATGAAGCATGAATTATTAGTACCAGTTGGAAATTATGAAAGTTTAGTTCAAGCCATAAACTTTGGTGCAGATGCCGTTTATTTAGGTGGTAAAAAATTTGGGGCTAGAGCTTATGCTGATAATTTTTCTTTAGATGAATTAGCAAATGCTACTAAATTATGTCATTTATATGGAGTTAAAATATATGTAACAGTCAATACTTTAATTTATGAAAGTGAAGTAGATGAAGTTTTAAAATACATTAAAGAATTACATAAAATGGGTGTTGATGCTTTAATTATGCAAGATATTGGTCTAATTAATTTAGTTCATCAAACTTTACCTAATTTAGAAATACATGCATCTACCCAAATGCATAATCATAATAAATATAGTATTGATTTTTTAAAAGATTTAGGAATTAAAAGAATAGTCTATGCTAGAGAATTATCTCTAGATTATATAAATGATATTGATACAGATATTGAAAAAGAAGTATTTATTCATGGTTCTCTTTGTATCTCTTATAGTGGTGAGTGTCTATTTTCTAGTATGATTTTAGATAGAAGTGGTAATCGTGGGGAATGTGCAGGGATGTGTCGTCTTCCTTATGAATTATATGAAAATAATCAAAAAGTTAATACTTTGGGTAAATATTTACTAAGTCCAAAGGATTTATGTAGTATTGGTGACTTTAAAAAATTAATGGATAGTAATATTAAATCATTTAAAATTGAAGGAAGAATGAAATCACCTTTATATATTGCTTTAGTTACAAAAATATATCGTTCTTTAATGGATAAGTATATAAATAATGAAGAATTAAAAGTCGATGAAGATGATTTCTTTAACTTACAAGCTGTTTTTAATAGAGAATATACTAAAGGATATTTATTTAATGAAAAAGATATAATGAATATATATAAACCAAATCATATAGGAGTATATATTGGTAAAGTAATAGAAATAAATAAAAATAAAATAGCTATTAAATTAAATAATGAATTAAAGCAATTTTCAGGAATTAGATTTAATAATAGTGATTTAGGATTAATAATAAATTATATGTATGATAAACATGATAATTTAATAAATAAAGGAAATAGAAATGATGTTATTTATTTAGATAATAAAATTAATTTACAAGAATTAGATGATGTTTATTTAACTAATCCTGTCATAGAGTTAAATGATAATATTACGAAGAAAATAAATATTAATATGGAATTTAAGGCAAGTTTAAATAATTATGCAACTTTAAAAGTAACAGATGGTGAAAATGAAGTATTAGTATCTAGTGAAGATTTAGTCGAAAAATCGATTAATAGTCCAATAACTAAAGAAAGAATAAAAGAATCTTTAAGTAAATGTGGAAATACTCCTTTTAAAGTAAATAATATAAACATTAATATTGAAGATAATTTATTTATTCGCATTAATACTTTAAATGAACTAAGAAGAATGGCTTTAGAAAAGTTACAATTATTAAGAGAAAATAAAAGAAAAGAATATATTGAGAAAGAATATATAGATATTAATAATAAACAAGATATTACGAATAATATAAGTATATTAGTGAGAACTAAAGAACAATTACAAGCATGTCTTGATTTAGATATTAAGAGTATTATTACGGATAAACCATTACTTATGAATAAAGATTTAATATATAAATTACCTAAAGATTTATTAGAACTAAAAGATATACCTAAGGATAAAAAATATTTAGTAACGGATTATAGTACTCTTTATAATTTACCAAATAATTATGGTGATTATAGTTTAAATATTACTAATCATTATACCCTAGATTATTTAAGTAAATATGCTAAATGTTTAATGTTATCTATCGAAAATAAATTAGATGATATAAAAGATATAATGGATAATAGCCATGATAAAAATGTGGAAGTTTTAGCGTATGGTAATATAGAACTTATGACAATGAAATATTGTATTGTGAATAAATTTATAAATAAAGATGATAAATGTCATGTATGTTTTAGTGATAATAAATATTATTTAAAAGATAGAAATAATGAAGAATATAGAATAATAACTAATCCAATGACTCATGGAAGTAGTATTTTAAATTATAAGAAAACTAATTTAATAAAAAATATTCCTAAATTAAAAGAAATGGGAATTACCAACTTTAGAATAGAGTTATTAGATGAAAATTATGAAGAAGTAAAAAAATTGATTGAGGATGTAAGAAAATATGAATGAAGAAATAATAAAAAAATTAAGAGATAGTTTAAATATAAGTGTTAAAAGTATTGAAAGTACTTTAAAGTTACTTGAAGATGGTAATACCATACCATTTATAGCCAGATATAGAAAAGAAGTAACAGGTAATTTAGATGAACTGCAAATAAGAAGTATTGAAGAAGAATATAGTTATCAAGTTAATTTACAAAAAAGAAAAGACGAAATAAAAAGATTAATTGATGAAAAAGGATTATTAACTGATGAACTATCTAAAAAGATAGATGAAGCATCAAAGTTAGTGGAACTTGAAGATTTATATCGTCCATATAAAGAGAAGAAAAAGACAAAAGCTACGGATGCTATTAATAATGGACTTGAACCACTTGCGAAAATGATTATGAGTTTTAATATAACAGGTAGTATCAAAGATATAGCTAGTAAATATTTAAATGAAAATGTTAAAACAGTGGATGATGCTATAATGGGAGCAAAATATATTATTGCGGAATGGATTAGTGATAATGCATACTTTCGAAAACAAATTAGATATTTAACTTATACTAATGGTATATTAGTAAGTAAAAAGAAAAAGAATAGTGAAGATGAAAAGAAAACCTATGAGATGTATTATGACTTTAAAGAAGAAGTAAAAAGAGCGAAGATGTATCGGGTTCTTGCCATTAATAGAGGGGAAGATGAAGGAGTTCTTTCTGTTAAAATAGATATTGATGAAAAGATGATTTTAGATTATCTAGAAAGTAAAGTAATAAAAAATAGTAATAATATAGAGTTAGTAAGTATTGTTAAGGATGCTATAGAAGATAGTTATGATCGTTTAATAGCACCATCAATTGAAAGAGAAATAAGAAGTGAACTTACAGAAAAAGCTGAAGTAGTAGCAATTGATAACTTTAGTGAAAACTTAGAAAAATTATTAATGCAACCACCAATTAAAGATAAAAATATTTTGGGTTTTGATCCTGCTTATCGTACGGGTTGTAAACTAGCAGTTTTAGATAAAACAGGTAAGCCATTAAAGATATCTGTTATTTATCCCCATGAACCAAAATTAGAAATAGAAAAAAGTAAAGAAACAATTATAGATTTAGTTAATAAATATGATATTGATATTGTTGCAATTGGTAATGGTACTGCTAGTAGAGAAAGTGAATCATTCATTGTAGATGTTATAAAAAGTATAAATAGACCTCTTGAATATATTATTGTTAATGAAGCAGGTGCCTCTGTATATTCAGCATCTGATTTAGCTATTAAAGAATTTCCAGAGTTACATGTTGAAGAGAGGAGTGCTATATCTATTGGAAGGAGATTAATAGATCCTTTAGCAGAACTTGTTAAAATAGACCCCGAAAGTATTGGTGTTGGTTTGTATCAACATGATGTAACTAATAAAAAATTAAAAGAATCCCTAAATTTTACGACAGAGAAAATAGTCAATCAAGTTGGAGTTAATATTAATACAGCATCCCCTTCTATTTTAAAATATATTTCTGGTTTAACTAAAAGTACAATTGATAAAATAATTAATTATCGAGAGAAAAATGGTATCTTTAAAAGTAGAGATGAACTTTTAAAAAAGAAAATATTAAATGAAAAAACTTATGAACAAGCAATTGGATTTTTAAGAATACTTAATGGTGACAATGTTTTAGATGCTACAAGTATTCACCCTGAAAGTTATAAACATACTAAAGATTTATTAGATTATTTAAATATTGATATTAAACTTATTGGTAGTGAAGAAATAAAAGATAAATTAGATAAAATAAATAAAAAAGAAATAAGTGAAAAATTAGGAATTGATAGTTATACATTAGATGATATTATTGAATCTTTAGAAAAACCAAATCGTGATCCAAGAGATATGTTACCTAAGCCAATTTTAAAGAAAGATGTCTTACATTTAGAAGATTTAAAAGTAGGGATGAAATTACAAGGAGTAGTACGTAACGTTATTGATTTTGGCTGTTTTGTTGATATTGGTATTAAAAATGATGGCTTAGTTCACATATCAGAGATGACAGATAGATTTATTAAACATCCAAGTGAAATAGTTTCTGTTGGAGATATTATAGATGTATATGTTAAAGATGTTAATTTAGAAAAACAAAAAGTATCTTTAAGTATGAAAGAAATAAAATAAAAGTTTTTCCAATCAACTGGAAAAACTTTTTAAATTTGGCTTTTTTTCCAATTCAAATGGAAAAACTTTTTACGAAAATTTGGTGTAAATAGTGAAAAAATAAGGATATTATGACTTTCTAAGTTTTTACAAGTGTTTTTTGTAAATTTCTTAAAAAAGTTGAAATTTTGTAAAATTTTATGAAT
>CANROK010000036.1 GCA_947632205.1 uncultured Bacilli bacterium | reverse complement strand
TTCAGCGAAAAGATATTATAGATTATTCATATGTCTTTTTCAATATTGAAGTGTTGCACTTCATTTTTAAATTAACATAATATGCTTTTTTTGACAATCATATATTATTTTGGTATAATATGTCCTAAATTTAGGGGTGTATTATGGATAGCGAAGTAATTATTAATGAAGCATTAGCATTTATTGAGAAGTGTGATGAAGATTTTTTACAAAATTTATTTTTATTAGAAAATGCTAAAAAAGCAAGAGAATATTTAACAATATTAAAGCAAATAAAAAAAGATAATAATTCGACAATTTTAACTGCAACAATAAAAAAATTAGATTTTATCATAAAACAAATAGATGCAGTTAATTATCATACTTATCAAAAAGAAAGTATTTTAAATTTAGTGTCTTTAAGTGTTACCGATTATATTATAAATCTTATTAAGAATAAACATTTACTTGATCCTTTATTAATAGCTAGATATGCATATATCGAACTAGCTAAAGTATTATACTATGATATTTCTTATGTTAAACAAAATGATTTAGAGGCAAAAAGAAAAATATGTAGCGCGCCGGTTAATGTTAAAAAAGAAAAAATATTTTCTTATGTCGTATGTACCCAATGGTTAAAGCTTTATACATATATTTTAGAAGAATTTGGTATAGTTGTTATAAAAAGAAATAACCCCGGTGAAGATCATGTATGGGGAGAAATTAAATTAAATGATAACCAAATTATTATAGTGGATGCCACTGATTATATTAATTCATCAATTGATTTAAGTAATGCTAAATCAATGAGTCCAACGGTTGGTTTTGCTGTCTTACCTAAAGAGTATACTAATATGAAATTATTTGATATCTTTAATGATAGTAGAGATATAGAAACTGCTAAAAAAGTAAAAGAATATTATGCTTTTAATAGAGACTTGGATATATCTTTAGGATACATTACAGATAGTTATCCTAATGAAAAAATAATTGAAGAAAATGAACTTTTTCATCATGCAAATGATATTATTAGAAATCAAAAAGATATTGATAAATTTTTAAGAAGTACAATGTCTTTCTTTAAAAAATTAAAGATTCCAAACAATATGGATGGTTATGAAATTTATGCTTATTATATGACATTTATTAAAAAATTGCCTTTAAATATAAGAGCAAACATTTCAGAAGAAACTCTTTATGTTGATTCTTTTAATTATAAAATAAAAAAATTACATACTAAATTCTTACAAGCTCCGAGTGAATATTTAGAATATTTAGATGGTTTAATTTATAGTAGATATTATAAATATTTAACAGAAAAAGAAAATAATAATTTTTTAGAACAAATGAAATTAGGAGTTTTAAATAGTGAACAAATTCGTGATTCAATTGCTAAATATGAACTTGTAATTGCTGAAATTAATCGTAATATTAATTTATATTATGCTATAAATAAATTACATTTCTTTGAACCAATGACAAGTGAAACGCTATCTATTCAATTATATGAACCAATGATGGGTACTAAATATTTTACGAGTCAAGAAGATTATAATGAATTTAAAAGAACTATATCTTTAAAATAATTTATATTGTTAATTAAAAGGAGTAAACTATGGAAATAATTGAATATGAAGATAAGTATGTTAAAGATTTATTAGTAGAACTTGAAGAATATATTGTGTCTATTGATAAAGATGAATTAGATTAAGTAAAGATTATTGGGAAAAAATGGCAATTCTTGATTTAGAGGATGTTAATAACAATAATGGTAAATGTTATTTTGCTATATTAGATGGAAAAGCAGTTTGACTTATTATGGGTTGTATATATCCATATCGTGAATATGATTACTTAGATTATAAAAAATAGTAAAAAATATAAAGAAATATAAATAATTAAACAAACTAATTATAAATATTATCAAATATTTAGCATAAAAATTAATAAGAGGTGTTAAATTGAAGAAGATAATATTGATATTTAGTTTTTTCTTTTTATGTATAGGAAGAGTATATGCTGTTGATGTTACTGAGTATAGTGAATCTGCTATATTAATGGAAGTATCTACTGGCAAAGTGTTATATGAAAAGGAAGCAGATGTTAAAAGAGCTCCAGCTAGTATGACAAAAATAATGAGTTTACTTTTAATAATGGAAGCGATAGATAATGGTAATTTAAGTTTAGATGATAAAGTTTTAGTAAGTGCTAATGCTAGTGGAATGGGTGGAAGTCAAGTTTATTTAAATACAGGAGAAGAGTATAAAGTAAGAGAACTTATTAAATCGATTGCTATAGCTAGTGCAAATGATGCCGTTGTGGCCATGGCTGAAAAAGTTGGTGGTACGACTGAAGGATTTGTAGAAATGATGAATAATAAATGTGAAAGTATAGGTTGTACGAATACCCACTTTGTAAATCCCCACGGACTTGATGCCGAAGGACATGTAAGTAGTGCTAGAGATATGGCTTTAATTTCCAAAGAACTAATAACAAAGTATCCTGATATTTTAAATTATACAAGTATATATGAAGATTATTTACAAAGACCAGATGGCTCAAATACATGGTTAGTAAACACTAATAAATTAGTACGTTTTTACAATGATGTTGATGGTCTTAAAACTGGTTTTACTGAAACAGCAGGTTATTGTTTAACAGCAACCGCTAAAAAAAATGACATGCGTCTTATTTCGGTAGTCATGGGAGTAGATTCTACTAATAATAGAACAAGTGATACTGTAAAATTATTAAATTATGGTTTTAATTCTTATAAACTATCTACCATTTATGAAAAAGATAAAGTGGTTGATGAAGTAAGAGTAGAAAAAGGTAAAAAAGAAAGTGTTAAAATAATTTTAATGAATGATGCTACAGAAATATTAGGTGTCAACGATAAAGCCAAAAATTATACTATTAATGTAAAATTAAAAAAATTAGTTGCTCCTCTTAAAAAAGGTGATAAAGTAGGAGAAGCAGAAGTAATAGATAACGAAGGAAATTTAGTTACTAATATTGGAATAACAATAGCTGACAATGTAGACAAGGCCAATCTTTGGGATTATTTTAAAAGAAATTTAGATATCATGTTAATGGGTAAAAAGATTTTATAGAAAAGGACAGAAATGTTCTTTTTTGTCTTGTTTTGCTATCATTTGTCGGAAGTGTTTAAATTAAAAAAAATAAGTATTATATTAAAAGTGCAGTATAAGTAGCGAGGACTATATGGATATGGAATTGGAATATAAAGAAGGTATACTTTTTATAAACTTAATTGGTAATTTAAATAAAAATACTACTTATAAAATATATAATTATTTAATGCCAATCTTAGAAAAACATCAAATTAAAGAAGTAATATACAATTTAGATAAATTAAAAAGTATCGATGAAGATGGGTTAGATTCAATTCTTAAAACCAAATGGCTTATTGATCGTTATAAAGGAGTTGTATACTTAAATAAAGTTAATAAACAAATATTTGAAAAATTAAAAAGGGTTCATATTAAAGATTATTTAAAGGAGAGATGAAAAATAAATAATGATAATATCATGCAAAGTCATGAAAAAATGATTTGAAAGATAGCCAGTCACTTTTATGGTATTGATAAAAATGACTTATATCAAGCTGGAGTAGTTGGTCTTTTAAAAGCTTTAGAAAATTATGATAAAAATAGTAATACTAAATTTTCAACTTATGCTTATGATTATATTTTTGGTGAAATGTACAATCTTGCCAGTAATAGAAATATTAAAATAAGTAAAGACATTTTAAAATTATATAAAAAAATAGAAGAAACTAGATATATTTTAGCCCAAAAATTAAATAAAATACCTAGTAACTATGAATTATCAGAATTTTTAAATATAAGTTTAGACGATATAAATATGGCTTGTAATTCTGCTAATGTCATAATGTCTTTAGATATTAAAGAGGATGATGAAAAAAGTTTTTACGAAACACTTGGTATGGAAGAAGATTATGATACAAAAATTCTAATTGATGAAGGAATGAGCGTTTTAGATGAAGATGAAAAGAATATTATAAAATCAAGATATTTTGAAGATTTAACGCAAAGTGAAGTAGCTAAAAAACTTAATATGACTCAAGTAATGGTTTCCAGATATGAAAAGAAAGGAATATCAAAAATGCGTAAATATTTAACTTTATAAGTATAAAATAAACCAATTGAATTCATAATAAAAATGGTGATTTAATGAACAAAGATGAATATCAAAAATTGGTTAAAACGCTAAGTCCCAAAGAACCTAAATTAAGAAATGCTCTTGTTGCTTTCTTAGTTGGTGGTTTTGTTGGCTTTCTTGGTGAAGTAATAGTCAATATATTAATGGAATCATTTGGTCTTGCAAGAGTAGACTCTTATGCTTGGTTAGCTTTTATTTTAATTTTATTTGCTACTTTTATGACTGCAATTGGTAAATTTGATAACTGGGTTCAAAAAGCAAAATGTGGTCTTATAATTCCTACAACAGGATTTGCACATAGTGTCCAAAGTGCAGCCCTAGATTATAAAAGGGATGGTTTAGTAACCGGAATAGGTGCTAATGTATTCAAATTAGCTGGATCAGTTATTTTATATGGTATAGTTAGTGCTTTTATTTTAATACTTATAAAGGTGATGTTATATGGCTAGTATCAAATATAATAATGTTTATTTAAATGATTGGTTAACTATCTCAGGACCACTTGAAAGTAATAGTAAATTAAAAAAAGTAGATTTACAAATGAATGATTACTATTATGGCGAAAAAACATTTGAAAAAGCTGAAGCTAAAATGCAAAGGGTAGTTATGCAAAAAATTTTGGAAAAGAATAAGTTAAAACCAAATGATATTGATTTACTGGTAGGTGGTGATTTACTAGATCAAATATCTGCCACAAGTTATGCAAGTGTTAATATACCCATCTCTCTTTTAGGTATATATAGTGCTTGTGCAACTTTTCCTGAATCATTAATTGTGGGTAGTACTTTCTTAAGTGATCGTAATATAAAGACGGTTTTAGGTGTAACAAGTTCCCATAATTTAAGTGCAGAAAGACAATTTAGATATCCGATTGAGTATGGAACGCCTAAACCTCATACATCGACATTTACTTCAACAGCAGGTATTAGTACACTTTTATCGAATACAACTGGTAAAATAAAAATAGAATCAGCTACAATTGGAAAAGTTACCGAAATGGGAATTAAAGATGCTAACAATTTAGGTGCTGTAATGGCTCCCGCTGCAGCAAGAACTTTAAATGATCACTTAATAGATATGAAAAGAGATGTTAACTATTATGATTTAATATTAACAGGAGATTTAGGATGTGTTGGCGGAAGTATTTTTAAAGAATTTGCTTTTTTAAATTATAATTTGAAAATTAAAAATCATATGGATGCAGGATGTGAATTATATCTAAAAAGTCAAGAAACTTATTCAGGCGGAAGTGGACCTGCTTGTTTACCACTTGTTCTTTTCAATAAAATACTTACCCAAAAGAAATATAAAAAAATATTAATTATTGGAACAGGTGCTTTACATAGTAAAACTTTTGTTAATCAAAAAAGTCCAATTCCTGCTATTGCCCATGCAGTTAGTTTGGAGGTATTATAATGTATATACAAGCATTCGTTTTTGCTGGACTTGTTTGTCTTATTTGCCAAGTAGTACTTGATAATACAACGCTTACTCCAGGACACATTACAAGTAGTGTAACAGTTATTGGGGCAGTACTTTCATTTTTAGGAATATATGATAAAATAATCGCTTGCTGTGGAGCCGGCGCTACCGTTTTAATTGCGAATTTTGGTCATATGTTGTATTCAGCAGGGCTTGCTGGTTATGAAGAAAGTGGTATACTAGGACTATTCTCTAATATGTTGTGTTCATCAGGTATTGCTATAGTAAGTGTAGTTGTCTTTTCTTTTGTTTTTACTCTCATATTTAAAGCAAAAGATTAAAGGAGATTTGATAGTATTTTAAATCTCTTTTTATTTGGCCTTTTTTGTGTTAAAATTTACTTAGTTGTTCTCGTAGCTCAGTAGGATAGAGCGATTGCCTCCTAAGCGATAGGTCGGGAGTTCAATTCTCCCCGAGAACACCATTTTTTGAATTTAGAAGCTGATAAAATAAACCAGCTTTTTATATGAAAGAAAAGAGAACATTATATATGTCAGTTTTTAAAATTAAAAAAATAAATAATAAATATATATTTTTATTTTAAAAAATTATAATAATCTAAAAATTCATACAAATATGGTGATAGGGTTTTAATATTTATTACTTCAAAAATTTGGCAATAAACTATCTTTTTTGGTATAATATTTAAGAAAGTAGGTTAGAAATGAAAAAAGTAAAAGATTACATTATAAATTTTATTAATGGTTTTTGTATGGCACTTGCAGACAGTGTTCCAGGTGTTTCTGGAGGAACAGTCGCTTTTATATTGGGATTTTATGATAAATTTATTAAATCTTTGGATGATTTGTTTAGAGGCGATGCTAAAAAGAAAAAAGAAGCATTGTTATATCTAATAAAATTAGGTATAGGTTGGATTGTTGGCTTGGGATTGGCGGTATTATTTTTATCGAATTTATTTAATAAACATATTTATGAAATGAGTTCATTATTTATAGGATTTATAATTTTTGCTATTCCAATAGTCATAAAGGAAGAAAAGAAAGAATTAGAAGGCAATTATCGAAATTTAATTTTTACTATTTTAGGTGGATTATTAGTTGTTTTAATTACATATTTAAACCGAGGTGCTGGTAATTTATTTAGTATAGATAAAATTAACTTAGGAGTAGTACTATATGTTTTTTTAGCAGCAATGCTTGCTATTTCAGCGATGATATTACCAGGTATATCAGGTTCAACAATTTTACTTATTTTCGGTTTATATATCCCGATTGTTACTAAAATAAAACAATTGATTACTTTAAATTTTAGTGTTTTACCAATTTTAATTATATTTTGCTTAGGTGTTATTTTTGGTATTTTATTTTTCACGAGAATTTTGCGAATTTGTTTGGATAAAAAGAGAAGTGCAACTATTTATGCAATTCTAGGTATGATGATTGCTTCAATTTATTCTATTATAATGGGTCCAACAACACTTGATGTTCCTTTAAAATTTGTAACTTTTGAGACATTTAATTTTTGGTATTTTATATTAGGTGGAGCAATAATTTTCAGTTTAGAAGGTTTAAAAAAATTTATGACTAAGTAAATTAATTATTTTAAATATTCAATTTTTCCTAGTTGCTTTTTAACAATCCTTTTGATTTCTTTTATGAATATCGAAGGATTGTTTTTATTATACACTAATATAGTTTGTTTTTTACATCGTGTAATTGCTACATAAAATAAACGCCTTTCTTCAGCAAATTTTATTTCATTATTTGAAAAAATCTTGTCAATAAGAGAATGATTTTCTATTTGATTTGGGAAACCTAAAATTTCATTGTTACAATTTAATAATATTACATATTCACTTTCAAGTCCTTTAGATTTGTGAACTGTGTAAAATTTATTTGAATGATTATTATATGTTAGTTCATTGTTAAGAAGTGTAAAATCTTTATCAATATATTCGTATATATCTTGATTATTTCTTGTTAAAATCATTATATCATTAGTTATAGTATGTAAATGTTTCAAAATTGTTTTAAGGGAATCTACTTTTTTAATGTATGGTGCAAATATTAACGGAGAAGTACTATGAATTGATGACTTTAAATCTTTTTCTATTTGTTTTGGATTTTTCATGACAAATTCAGATGCTATATTTATTAATTCTTGGCTATTACGATAGGTATTTACTAATTTAATTGTTTCCACATTATTGAAATATTTGTTGAAATTTATAAATATATTTAGGTCACAACCACTAAAACGATAAATTGATTGCCAGTCATCGCCAACTACAATTATTTTGCTGTTGTTCTTTTTCCAAAGTTCCTTGATTAAATTTAACCTAATAAAAGATGTGTCTTGAAATTCATCAATAATAATATATTTAAAGTTAAAATTAAATGAAATTTGTGTCGCTTTAATTATTAAGTCATCAAAATCATAGCTATTCGTACTTGCCTTTTCAATAATATAGTTGTGATAAATGTTAAATATCATTGTTAATATTTTTTTCTCTATCTTTGTTAATTTAATAAATTTAATGTTGTCATAATTGTAATTGTTGGTTTTCCATAGATTTATAAATGTCGTGATGAATTTATTAAATGCTAAAAATTGTTGCGATTTTAAGAATTGTAAATAAGATATATTAATTTTCAAAAATTTTAAAATTAATTTTTGATTTGTTTTATTACAAGTTTGCAAGTATTCGTTTATAATATATGATAATAATTTATCTGGACATATATTATAATCTAGTTTATTTCTTTTTAGTATTTCGATTGCTAATTTATGGAAGGTAAAAACATTGATATTAAAATCTAATTTTCTTTTTATGTCATTCGTTGAGGCATTTGTAAAAGAAATTAGTGCGATTTCTGACGGATTTATTTTATCATTTTCAATAAGATACTTGACTTTTCCTAAAATTGTTAAAGTTTTACCCGCACCTGCACCTGCAATGACAATAGAATTGTTTCTAGAATTTATTAGTTTCATTTGAAAATCATCTAATTCATAGTTATTTATTATATAATTTTTAGACATAGTAAAATCCTTTTTAGGAAAGTTTCTAAATAAATATTAACATAAATTGACATAATTGCCAATAAAAAATCCAAATTAAAATATTTGTATTGTATAATTTAATTGGTAAAGGGATGTTTTATTATGGAAAAATTAAAAAGAGTAGTGGGAGTAGCTTTTATTGAGGATGGAAAGTTATTAATTGTTAGATCTCGAAGAAGCAGTACAACAAATTCTTGGACTTTAGTAGGTTGTGGAATTGAAACCGGGGAAACTGAAATTACAGCTGCATTAAGAGAAGTAAACGAGGAGATAGGTCAAGGATTTGAATTTTGTGAAGAAGATTTGCTACCAATTATGTGCTTTAAAGAAGCTGCTGCAAGTGATAGTGATATTATAATAGAAATGAATATGTTTTTAGCAACCAAACGCATTCATGTTTCTTTAATTCCGAATGATGAAATATTAGATTATCATTGGTATAAGTTGGGTGAAACAGAATATAATTTGTCTTCTTCCATTAGTGAACATTTTTTACCATATGCATTAAAAAAAGGATTGATTTTTTAATTTATTTACAATTTTAAATAAAAAAAATAGAAATAAATCAAAAAAATCTTGCATAAATAAAATTTGTATAGTATAATCTTAATTGTCTTAGGAAAACCCAAGATAAAATTTTCTATGTCGGGCGATTAGCTCAGTTGGTTAGAGCACTTGCCTTACAAGCAAGGGGTCATAGGTTCGAGTCCTATATCGCCCACCATTGGATGCCGACATAGCGTAATTGGTAGCGCAATTGACTTGTAATCAATAGGTTGGGGGTTCGATTCCCTCTGTCGGCACCATTTTATGTGGAGGGATAGCGAAGTGGTCAAACGCGGCAGACTGTAAATCTGTTTCTTCGGATTCCATGGTTCAAATCCATGTCCCTCCACCATTTAGAATTTGCCCCGTAGCCAAGTGGTAAGGCATCAGACTTTGACTCTGACATTCCGTTGGTTCGAGCCCAGCCGGGGCAGCCAAATTTATTTGTGTCTCGTTAGCTCAGTTGGTAGAGCATTCGACTTTTAATCGAAGGGTCTGGAGTTCAAATCTCCAACGAGACACCATTTGAAAAACAACCTCTTGATAAAAGAGGTTTTTTATATAAAAATTAATACAAAAAAGCCATCTAAATGGAAGATGGCTTTAAACAAGAGCTTTTTTATATAAACCTTTTATTCTTTTTTTGTTTTTCAATATTACATCCCAAAACAATCGGCTCTTTATTATAATTATAATATTAAAATTATTTTAAAATGAACAAATTGATTTAAAATTTACGCTTTTTTACATTTTCGACAAAATGAACTAAAATATTTATTCTTTTTATGATAAAACCTTTTTTGAAGGCGGGTTTTATATGAATTATGATTTTTTTAGATTAAAACAAGAGTTTAATAAAATTAAAAATCTTGGATTAGTTAAGGCAATGCGTAAAGGAACATCCGGACTAGGATATACTTTTGAAACATTGCTAAATAAAGCAGAAGATCAGGAATGCAAACCCGATTTTGGAAGTATTGAAATTAAATGTAAATTTGGCTATACAAAAACTCCATTAACATTATTTACTGCTTCACCATATAGAAATGGTAAATATGCTACAAGATATATACTTGAAAAATATGGCTATCACAGGAATAATAATTCAAGTGATATTATTTATTTTTGTAGAGCCATTTTTTCTAATTATACTAGAAAAGTTAATAATTATGAATTTAAACTCAAAGTTGACTATTTAGATATGCGTGTTAATATTGAAGCTTATTATTGTGGAATTTTTAAAGAAATTGTATGTTACTGGGATTTTAAATTATTAGAAACTAAGTTAAAGAAAAAACTATCATATTTGGCTATTATTTATGGATATCCTTATACCTATAATAGTGTGGTTTATTATAAATATTTTAAAATGGAAACTTATAAATTAAAAGGTTTTTTTGAATTTTTAAATATGATAGCCAATGATAAAATTCATGTTTTAATATACATAAAAGAAGGAAAAAGTATTTTAGGAAATCCTCAAATGGATATACATGGAGTAGCATTTAAAATAAAAAAAGAAGATATTTCTCAATTGTTTACAAAAATAAATATATAACGGCAAAATTACTAACAAAAAATTTTTGCATAATTAGTTGATTTTTTAAATAAGATGTAATATAATGTTAGTGCCATCAAGGGATGATATTCGCGCCCATAGCTCAATTGGATAGAGTGTTAGACTACGGATCTAAAGGTTGGGGGTTCGACTCCCTCTGGACGCACCATTATCGAGAAGTAGCACAGTTTGGTAGTGCGCGCGGTTTGGGACCGTGAGGTCGCAGGTTCGAATCCTGTCTTCTCGACCATTTTGCAATAAACTCGTTTTTACGAGTTTTTATTTTTTAATAAGAAAAAGTTTTGACATGTTTTGTCGAAAGAATAAAAAAAATTAAAGAATATGATAATATATTGATGGTGATAGTCTGAAAATGATTATTTTTATGACTATGTGTGCCTTGAATGAAGAAAGGAATGTATGGCTAATATGAAAATAGATTTTATGCTAAATGAACTTATAAAGAAAGTTAATTATTCTAGTATGCTATTAGAATTAATAGTGGTTAAACAGCTTGACAAAGAAAGTAAATATCGTTTATAATTTCATTGTTAGAAGGTGTTTAAATGTATAATGATCGTATTAATTTAACTCCAAAAGATATTTTAGAAAAAGATTTTAAGATTGATGCAAGAGGATATAGACCACAAGAAGTTGATAAATTCTTGGATATGGTAATTCGGGATTATACAGAATTTAATTCTAATATTAAAAGTTTAAAAATGGAAATTAAAGATCTTACAGAAGATAATAATAAATTAAAAAAAGAAATTAGATCTTTAAATGAACAATTAGAAATTAGTAAAACGTCTATTGACAATAATACTCGTTCTTTAACAAATGTTGATTTATTGAAACGAATTAGTCAATTAGAAAAAGCTGTCTTTGGAAAAGAAGAATAATATTTAGACAAATGCTGTATCAGATAAGTGATATAGAGGAAAGTCCATGCTCACATAATCTGCGATGATTGTAGTGATCGTACTTAAGGAATACATAACTTAAGGTAGAAAAAACTAACGGCGTTGAAAGTGTCTTAATTAAGATCCTAGTAAACATAAAGTGCCACAGAAACGAGTTACTTGGTGACAAGTAAATGAAACGGGTAAACCCTGCGAGTGAGAAACCCAAATTTTGGTAGGGGAGTTGTTACATAAGAAATGAATTATGTTACAAATGCAGAAGCATAGATAAATATTTGTCACTCTTGATAAAAGAGTACAGAACATGGCTTATTAATATTATTTTTTAATTGAGGAGACTCTTATAATAAAAACTAGATAAGTCAAGTAATACAAAATTTGATAAAATTAATCTAGGAGGATGAA
>CANROK010000035.1 GCA_947632205.1 uncultured Bacilli bacterium | reverse complement strand
CCAACCCGAACGGATTGATTATATATGTTAAGTTCAAACTATAAAAGTTCGAACAGAAACGTCACTGGAGCAGGTGATGGGAATCGAACCCACGTTAATAGCTTGGAAGGCTATAGTTCTACCATTAAACTACACCTGCATTTAAGGCACAAATACATAATACCAAATTTTTAAGGGATTTGCAACTAAATTTGATAATAATTTAAATTATTGTTATAATTGTGCTAAGATGATAAAGGAGATGGTAGAACTATGCCTCAAACTAAAAGATGTACTGATATAAATGGCTTAAATCAAATAATGATTGACATAAAACCTAAGCGTTCTTTAAGTGAACTTTATATTAATCAAAAAATGGATGTTACTAATTTGGTAAACTATGTAAAAAAATTAAAAGAAACAGAACATGTAACTTATTTTCATGCCTTTACTACTATGCTTGGTAAAGTATTATATAATAGACCACTTTTAAATAGATATATAAGTAATAGACATGTATATGAACATAATGATGTTACTATATCATATGTTATGAAAGTAAGTTTTGAAGATAAATCGAAAGAAATAATGGTGGTAATGCCAATAGCAAAAGACGATAATATTTTTAGTATTGGTAAAAAAATTAGAGAAAAAGTAGATAGTGTTAGAAATAAAAATGATGGTGGAGAGGGAGCTAATAGTGCAATCCATATTTTAAGTAAACTACCAAATATATTGAGAGTACCAGTTATCGCTTTATTAAAATGGTGTGATAGACATCAAATATTACCAAGTTCTTTAATTAAGGATAATATATATTATAGTAGTTGTATAATATCTGATATTGGTTCACTTCATTGTGATGGCATATATCATAATGTTACGGATTTTGGAACTTGTTCAGGTATAATAACTATTGGTGAAATTAAAGAAGTTAAGGAAGGTAAAAATACTAAATATTATTGTGAATTTGGAATTACGATGGATGAAAGAGTAGCAGATGGTTTTTACTTTATTAAATCAATTCATTTAATGCAATATTTATTAAATAATCCTGAGCTTTTAGAAGAAAGTGCTTCTAAAAAAGTAGAAGTAGATTAAGTATGGGTTATAAAATAATATCAAAATTAATTGTTTTCTTGGGAAATATTTGGTTTGGGGGTAAAATTTATGGAAAAGAAAATATTCCTAAAGAGGGAAGAGTAATTTTAGCAGGTAATCATACTGGTAATTTTGATTCATATTTACTTTTTAAAAGTACTAATAGAACTATCCATATATTAGGTAAAATAGAATTATTTAAAGGGCCTTTTGGTTTTATATTTAAGATGATGAAATTAATACCGGTCGATAGAAAAGGTGATACAAGTAGTGCTAAAGAAATGACTATTAATTTATTAAATGAAGAAGAAGTAGTGGGTATATTTCCAGAAGGAACATTTCATAAAAAAGATATATTGTTACCATTTAAACCTGGAGTTATAAGTTTTGCTACTAAAACAAATTCTTTAATTATACCTTTTGCTATAACGGGTGAATTTAAATTTAGAGCTCATCCTTCCATAACATGGGGTAAACCAATAGACATTAACAAAATAAAGACTGATAAAGTAGAATATTTAGAAAATGTGGTAAGAGAGTTAATTACCAAAGAAAAAGATTGAGCAATCAACCTTTTTTATTGTATAAAACTTCTGACAATTTCAGCATCATCTAAATGAATTTTTTCATGACCAATAATCTGATAATCTTCATGACCTTTACCAAGGATAAGAAGAATATCTTCATTATCAAGCATATTAATTCCTTTAGTAATTGCTTCTTTACGATCAAATATTATTTCATAATTATTATTTTTATTATCTTTAGTTATATCATCCATAATCTTTTTAGGATCTTCTGTTCTTGGATTATCATTGGTAAATATAACATAATCACTAAGTTTAGTAGCAATATTACCCATGATAGGCCTTTTTATTGGATCACGATCACCACCACAGCCAATAATGGTAATAATTCTATTTTTCTTAAGTTCGGTATAAGCTAAAATAACTTTTTCAACTGCATCTGGTGTATGAGCATAATCGACAACAGCATATCCTTTCTTTACTTTATATGTTTCACATCTTCCTTTTGGTGGATATACTTCTTTTGTAACTTTTATAATATCTTCAATGCTAAAACCAATATTATTTAAAATAGATAAACTAGTTAAATAGTTATAAATGTTAAATTTACTAGTTAAATTAGTTGTTACCTTATAAGTATTGTTATCATAACTAAATTCTAAATTAGTATGATCAGGTAATATTTCATAATTTAATATTTTATAATCACCATTTAAGCCATAAGTTTTATAATGTTTAGCAATTTTAAACTTTTCTGAAGCATCATCATCACTATTTAAAAGGATATAAGCATCATCATTTAAATAATTAATAATTTTTAATTTCTCATTTAAATAATTTTCCATTGTTTTGTGATAATCTAAGTGGTCTTCAGTTAAATTAGTAAATCCAGCTCCCACAAAATGAAGACCTTTTATTCTTTCTAAAGATAGAGCATGACTAGATACTTCCATTACTAAGTATTCAACACCATCATTAACGGCATCAAGTAATAATTTATATAAAGTTAAGATATCAGGGGTAGTATTATTAAGTTCAATATGTTTATCATTATAATAATATCCAATTGTTCCTAAGTAAGCTGCCTTTTTACCTAGTTTTCTTAATATTTGATAAGTTAAAAAACAAGTAGTAGTTTTACCATTAGTACCAGTTACCCCAATAATTTTTAGTTTATTTATTTCTTTTCCGTATTCACTAACTAAATGTTCATCTAAATATTTTTTAGAATCTGCTACTTTTTCATAAGGAACATCTAATTTTAAATCTTGTTCGCCAACAACTTTACTAGCTCCATTTTTAATTGCCTCTTGGATAAAATCATGCCCATCAACAGTATAACCTTTAATAGCTACAAAGGTTTGACCTTCTTTAACTAGTTTTGAATTAGTTTCATATAACATATTATCACTTCCAATATAATTATATTATAACTTGATATTATTTTCCAATATTGATTGCACAAATGTCCTAAATTATAATATACTATAAATAGATTAAGATAGAGAAAGGAATTGTTTTCTTAATTGAGCGCCAGGTCTTATATAGATGACGAGGTTAGTAGGTAATCGAAATATTCGGCGGGTACTACTACGGTTAAAAAGTGAGCCGAAAGATATATAATAAAAAATAAAATCAACATTATAACAAAAAATATATCCCACTTGTTTTTGTTATGGAGGAAATTTATGTGTGGAATCGTTGGATATGTAGGTAAAAAGATAAGTATCCAAGATAGTTTAATTAAAAATTTAAAAACTTTAGAGTACAGAGGTTATGATTCAGCTGGTGTAGCATATGTATGCGATAATAAAGTAGAAATTATTAAGAAATCCGGAAAAATAAGTAATTTAGAAAAAGCTATTGATGAAAATCTAGCTAGTAATATGGGAATAGCTCATACAAGATGGGCAACTCATGGGGATGCAACCGATATTAATTCGCACCCTCATAAAGTAGGCAATGTTACAATCGTTCATAATGGTATTATTGAAAATTATTTAGAATTAAAAGAATTATTAATAAAAAATGGCTATACTTTTTTATCATCAACGGATACAGAAGTCGCCTGTGCTTATTTAAATTATTTAAAAAAAGATATAGATAATAATTTAGAAGTTATAAAAGAATTTCAAAAAGGTATTAAAGGAAGTTATGCTCTTGGCATAATATTTGATGATGAACTTGATACATTATATGCTACTAAATGTGATAGTCCTTTAATAATTGGCTTAAGTAAAGATGAAAATTTAATTGCCTCAGATGTTTCTGCTATAGTTAATTTTACGAAGAAATATGTGATTGTAAATAATTTAGAAATTATTAAGTTAACTAAAGATAAAGTTGAATTTTATAATAGTGATTTAGAAATAATCGATAAAAAAATAGAAGAAGTCAATTGGAGTATTGAAGCTCATGATAAATGTGGTTATGAACACTATATGTTAAAAGAAATACATGAAGAAGCAGAAGTACTAAGAAATACTCTAAATGATTATATTGATGTTAATGATTTTCTTAAAAATATGCCAGATTTTTCTAAATATAAGAAAATTCATATTGTTGCTTGTGGATCTGCTATGCATGCAGGACTTGTAGGTAAATATATTATTGAAAGTGATTCAGAAATAGAAGTAAATGTAGAAGTTGCTAGTGAATATCGTTATAAAAAAGTATTTTATGATAAAGATACATTAGTTATTTTAATTAGTCAATCTGGAGAAACAGCTGATACAATTGCATCTTTAAGAAAAGCAAAGGAAGATGGTATTGATACCTTAGGTATTGTTAATGTAGTATCATCTACTATTGCAAGAGAAGTAGACAAAGTTCTTTATATTAAAGCCGGAGTAGAAGTTGCTGTTGCTACAACTAAGGCCTATTTATTACAAGTAGCAATGTTAATGTTAATCAATTTAAAATTAAAATATGATAAAAAATTAATTAATAAAGATGAATTAAGTAGTTCTTTAAATATGTTTAAAAAAGCTCCAAATTATTTGCAAGAATTATTAAATAATGAAGATACATACTTTAAGTTAGCAAGTACTTTATATCAAGATGAAGATATATTCTTTATTGGAAGAGGTATAGATTATGCAATATGTATGGAAGGAAGTTTAAAATTAAAAGAAATATCTTATATTCATAGTGAAGCATATCAAGCTGGAGAATTAAAACATGGAACAATATCTTTAATAAGTAATGATACTAAAGTAATAGCAGTAATGACTGATAAAGATGTATATTTAAAAACTATTAGTAATATTAAAGAAGTTAAAGCAAGAGGAGCATATGTTATTTTAATTACTATAGATTCAATTAAAGAAGAATTAGAATTTGCTGATGAAGTAATAGTAATTAAAGATATAAATAAATATTTAACGCCAATGCTTGCTATTGTACCACTTCAATTAATATCTTATAAAGTTGCCTATTTAAGAAATTGTGATATTGATAAACCTAAGAATTTAGCTAAATCTGTTACTGTAGAATAATTGACTTTAAGTCCTATTTATGTTAATATATCACCTCGGTGGTGAAAATGGAAAAATCTTATAAAGTTATCGAAATAGAACGTGAAAGTAATCGTTTAAGAAAGAAAAAATATAAAGCTACTATTGCTAGTATATTTAGTACATTTGCTTTAGGTATAAGTATTATTTCCATTGTTGCCTTTTCATGTTTTGAACCCCTTAATACCATTCAAAAAGATGAGCGAGAATTATTTATAATGACATTTTCAGTTATAGGAGCCATAAATTTATATTGTTTAATTAATTCTATATGTAAAAAAGTTAATTTAGAAAGTAGAATTGATGAACTGGCATTTCAAAAAAGAATGGAAAATATTGAAAGAAGTATTGCTTTAAAAAAGAAAAAATAGCAATGCTTTTTTCTTTTTAAAGTGTCAAATATAAATTTTAAACTTTTAAATAAGTATATTGTATGATATTATTATGATAGAGGTGTTACTATGGATACACGAATGAGTAAATATTATGATGATGAGGAAGTTACTGCAACAAGAACTCAAAAGAATGAAGAGTTATATAGAGAAATTAATAAGAATGAACTTGATAATTATGAAGTAAAAAGTAATAGTACCATTATTGGAGAAACTAAAGCCGAAATAGATGTAGAAAAAATTAAGAAAATTCTTGATAATAAATATAATGAAGTTCCTAAGAGAAAAAGTATTCGCTTAGAAGAAACTGAAGAAGTAGAAGAAGAAAAAGAAATTACTAAAGAATATGATATAAATGTTGTTTTAGAAAAAGCTAAAGAAAATAAAACAGAAAATTATGAAGAAGAAAGATTAAAAAAACTAAAAAATACCCAATATGATATTTTAAATAGTTTATCAATTAAAAAAGAAGAAGAACCTAAAAATACAGAAATAGAAGATTTAGTTAATACTATAGCTTTTAATGAAAAAAATTCTAAAAATAATGTAGATTTAGATTTGTTAAGCGATTTAAAAGGCGATGATAATACTGAAGTTTTAAAGGGATTGAAAGAAGATATAAATGAAAATTTAGAAAATAATGAAATAGATATTACTTCTAAAGATAATACTGAAGAAATAGAAAATAATAAAGAAAATGAAAATTTAGAAAAAACAAAATTAATGGATTCTTTTTATACTTCTTCAAATACTCTTGTAAAAAAAGATTTTGAAGATGATACCGATTTTGCTAAAGAAATAAATAATGGTAATACACTTATTAAAGTAGTAATTGTAATTGTTTCTATTATTTTTGCAATTGGATTAGTTTTATTAATAAAAGTTTTATTTTTTTCATAATATTTAATATGAGAAGAATTAAATTAAAAAATAATAAAAAGAAAAATACAATGATAAAAATGATTATTGTATTTTTTTGTGCATTAATAATGGCTCTTTTATTATTTAATAATTATGCCAAAAATTCTAGTGAAAAAATTACTTTAATTGTTAATGAAAAAATAGATAAAATTTTATATCAATTTTTTAATGAATTGATAACAGATGATATAATTAATAAAGAAAATATTAATAATATATTAGAATTTACTAAAAATAGTCGAGGCGAAATACTAACAGTAAATTATGATTTAGAGAAAACTTATAAAATATTAACCGATATATCAAAAGTATTAAAAAAAGGAATTGATGATTTAGAAAATGGAAAAATAAATATTAGTAGTTATGATCAATATTTAAAAAGTGGAAAATATGGTTTAATATTTCAAGTTCCTTTATTTATTTCTAGTTCTAATATTTTTATTAATAACTTAGGACCTAAAATTCCTATTGGTATAAATTTTAATGAAAATTTACTTACTAATATTAAAACAAAAGTTAAAAGTTATGGCTTTAATAATGCCCTTTTAGAAATATATGTTGTAGTTGAGATGCAAAAAACATTAATAACTCCTGTTAAAAAAGATAATGATAAGTTAAGTTATGATATTTTAATTGGTGCTTTAGTAATTAATGGTAGTGTTCCATCAATATATGGTACAGATTATGAAAAGAGCAGTAGCATTTTTAATCTTCCCCTAAACCAATAACTGTGTTATACTATATTTAGGGTGAGAATGTGGAAGCATATTTTGTAAATAAAGCGTTTGATAAAGCAATAAATGATTACTTAAATAGTAAAGATAAACCAGAAGGAATTCTTTTTAATTCTTTTTTAACTGTTGCCGTGCGTTTACTTATTAATATTTATGGTGAACTTGATATTATAAATCCATATCATATACATGATGAAAATGCTTTAAATATAAATTTAACAAAATATGGTGCTGATTTAAATAAAATTAATAATCTTAAAAATATGTTTAATAGTTTTTATGAAATAGAAGAGCAAAATAAAAATAATCAAGTACATGAAGATAATAGATATTTTGTTGATATTCAAAAAGAAATTATTGATTTATTTTTTTTAAAGAAAATAAATTATGAAGTTATGGAAGATGAACAAAAAGAGTTCTTTGATTTACTTTATACGCCAGGTACATCTAATGTTTTAAGACAATCTATTAACTATAAATATGCTAAAGACATATATGAAGTTGCTAAGTATTATAATGAAAAGAATAGTATTAAAAAGGAAAGTGAACTTGTTAAAAAGAATTTATTAGGATTTAATGTTTATCGAGAATTTAATGTTGGAATAAATGAATTAAGTAAAATGAATAGTTCACAAATTGAAGAATTAAATAAACAAATATATCAAGCATTTGATATAAATGAAAATGCAATTAATAAAGATTATTTATTAAAAGAAAAAATTCAAAATATTTATAAAAAAAGAGAATTAATAACAACTGGAAATGGATATGTTGATATTTTGCTTGTTATGAGTGTAATCATTACTACGATTATGATTATTGTTATTATATTAGTTTTTTAGGAGAAGAATATGAATGTTTTAATTAGAGATACAGAATATAGTGTTGAAAAAGATTATGGTGATACAGTAAAAACTTTAGATTTTAATGAAATAGTTACAGATTATTATGATAACTTTGATTATATTGTTGGTGATTTTGCTTATGGTAAGGTCAGATTAAAAGGATTTTATGATAGTGATAATAAAAATAAAAAAGAACATAACGATATAAAAAATGTTTTTGACTATATTGAAAATAAATGTGCCTATGGTTGTAAATATTTTATTTTAAAAAAAATAAAGAAAGATTGAAAATAAAATATTCTTTTGTTATAATAATATAGATAGTAGATGAAGGGATTGACGAAAATGGGAAAAATTAGGTTAAATTTAGTATCGGGAAGTAGTGTAGAAAAACCATTAATTACTGCTTTTAAAGAAAACGAAATAGGATATGTTATTTTGGACAATGAATTAAATGGTTCCATGGGACTTCCTATTATTTTAGTCTGCAAATTAATGCAAGATAAGTTAACAAAGATAGAAGATCAAAACGAATGGCAAAATGTTAAAGAAAGTTTGAAAAAGATTATAGCTACAGGAGATGCTGAATATATTAGTTTAGCAAATGAGTTAATGGCTGATGATATTTATTATACACAACTTACATTACCAGTACCATCTTTTGATGCATTAAAAAATTCATATAAACCAGGAAATCCTAGTACTGTAAATTTAGAACAAAATACAGTAAATAATGAAAATACTGCTATGGTAGAAGATAGCAATCCAGTTAGTGAAATGCAACCAATAAATAATCAAGCTATTGATCCTAGTCCTATAATGAATAATCCTGTAGAACAAAATATTCCACCTATTACACCTTCTATGGAAGATAATAATAATGATATACCATTTAATCCGACAATGGATATAAATAATAATAATCAAAATGTTTTTGAAACACCAATAATTAATAATATAAATCCTATTCCAATGGATAATCAAACTATAGATGGAACTATAAACACTAACAATAATGTTCAACCTAATATTGATTTAAATGCTCCAGTTGTTAATATTGATCCAATGGGAATAACTAACGATTCTAATGTTGCACCTTCTGCAAATCCTATAGAACCACCTATGGGAACTCCAGTTATACCTGACTATCCAACAGCCGATATAAATAATGTTACAAATACAGATGCAAGTATAACAATGCCAACTGCTGATGTTACTCCTGATGTTACTTCTAATCCAACTCCTGATTTAACTCCTAATTTAACTCCTAATTTAACTCCTGATCCTACTCTTGATGTTAATAATATAGATAATGCAAATAATAATATAGATAAATTTAAAGAACAAAAAGAAGCATTTATGACGGCTTGTGAAAACATGTTTGATGCTTTAGTTCAAAAATTTGAAAGAGAATTGCAAAATAAATAAGAACTGGTTTAAATAATCAGTTTTTTTCATATAATTAAGTAGATTATGAAAGAATTGATTAATTATTACTATAATTTTGATATAGAAGAAGTTGAAGAAAAAAATAATTTTACTTCATTTCTTTATCGTGGTGAAGAATATTATTTTGTTTTTTTTAATAGGACTGAAGAAGAATTAAAAGATTTACTAGAAATTAATTATGAATTAAATTTAAAGGGCTTTATGGTCCATGAAATAATTATGAATAGATTAGGAACTTATTTAGTTAAAGTTGGGGATGTTTTTTATATATTACTCAAAATAAAAAATAATAAAGATGAAATAATTAGTTTTATAAATGTTTGTGAAAATTTAAATAAATTAAAACTTAACAATTCCAATAGTAAATTATTTCGTAATAACTGGGCAATGCTTTGGAGTAAAAAAGTTGATTATTTTGAATATCAAATTAAGGAACTAGGAAAAAATAAAAATATTATAATAGATTCCTTTAGTTATTATATTGGTTTAGCAGAAAATGCTATAAGTTATGTTAATAAAATTAATAAAGTTATTGGTATTTCTAAATTTGATAATATTGTTTTATCACATCGAAGAATATTTTATCCCAATACTAATTTAAATTATTTAAATCCATTAAGTTTTATATTTGATTTAGAAGTTAGAGATATTGCTGAATATTTAAAAATTGAATTTTTTAATAACGAAGATAGTTTATTAGACTTAAAAACTATTTTAAAAATGCATAATTTTACTCCTTATAGCTATCATATGTTGTATGCTAGATTACTTTATCCAACTTATTACTTTGATGCTTATGAAGAAGTAATGAATACAAATGGTGACGAAAATAAAATTATTGCTATTGTCAATAAAGTAGATGATTATGAATTGTTTTTAAAAGAAGCATATTTTGAAATTAGTAAATATGTTAATTTAGAAAGAGTAGATTGGCTTATAAAAAAGGAATTATAATGGTATATTTATAATTCCTTTAATTTCTGGTATTTCTTCTTGAAACATAGCCAATAATCCTTCATTTATATCTTCGTCTTTTAAGATACAATTTGTACATGCACCATAAAGTTTTATATAAATGTAATTATCTTTATAATCAATAAATTCAATATCACTACCATCCATATTTAAATATGGTTTTATATTATTAATAATTTCTAAAATTTTACTTTTTACATTTTCTTCTTTCATTTATATCACATAAATATTATAAATGACATTTCTTTGTAAGTAAATAAAAATCGTGGTATACTACTTATAGGAGTTATTTATGACAAGTGATTATAAAATTGATGACATTATAAAAGGACAGGTCACAGGTATAGAAAAATATGGTATATTTGTTAATGTTGATCCATGGTATGATGGACTTATTCATATTTCAGAAGTATCTTCTGAATATGTAAAAGATATTAATGAATATGTGAAAATTGGTGAAACAATATATTGCCAGGTTTTAGATATTGATGAAGAAAATCTTCATTTGAAATTATCTATTAAGAATATAAATTATAAGGCAAATAATAATAATTCACCAATAAAAGAAACTAGAAAAGGATTTTTGCCATTAAAAGAAAATCTTGATAAATGGATTGATGATAAAATGAATTATTATAAAAATATAAAGTAAAATTAATTTATAAATAAAAATATATCATAAATTATTATTAAAAATGCAGTTAAATAAAATAATGCATTTTTTAATTTTTGCTTTAATTTAAAATCGGTAAAGAATAAGTTTCTAATTTTATCTATTAAAGAAAATCGAGTTATTAAAAATGTAAATGTTAAAATTCCTAAATAGTTTAAAATAATATCATCGATATCAAATTCACCAATGTGAGTAAATGCTTGAAATAATTCTATGGCAGCAATAAAAGGTAATATAATAAAAGATTGCTTAAATATATTTTTATATTTTATATTTCTTAACATTAGTAAAAAAGATAGAGGAATTAGCATAACAAAATTACCTATAACATTTTTTAATATAGATTTCATACTACCATATTTGAATTGATCTATTATGGTTTTAAATGGTTGACATTGGCCATGATATAACCAAGTATAAAATTTAATGTTAGTTCTTCCTATACAAAAAGTAATACTTGTTAATAATAAAAAATAAAGTATGAAATATATAGTAATATTAATTTTATAATTTTTTTCATTATTTAAAAGCATACCAGATGCAAATATAAATAAACTAGTAAGAATCATGAAAATAATACATTTTGTATATGAAATATTATAAATATATTGATTTCTGCCAATAAAAAGGAAAAAGATATAAATTAAAATATTAATTAATAATAAACTATATTTTGTTATTATAATTTTTTTATTCATTTTAACTCCTTTATGCGTTTATAAATTAAATAAAAAACTCCCTTAAGAAGAGAGCTTATTTTAAAATTGGTGCCCAAGGCCGGACTTGAACCGGCACGAGGGTTGAATCTCGCAGGATTTTAAGTCCTGTGCGTCTACCTATTCCGCCACTTGGGCAAGGCACAGTCTTAAATGCTTAAGACAATATTGATTATAATATGTTTTAGTAAATAATGCAAGCTTTTTTTGCTTTTTTTTGCACTATTTTTTAGTGCATTATTGTTGACATATAGTTTTCTAGTGTGATATAATCTACTTGTTCTTTGGAAATGGAGGAATACCCAAGTCTGGTTGAAGGGACCGGTCTTGAAAACCGGAAGGTCGGGTAACCGGCGCAGGGGTTCGAATCCCTTTTCCTCCGCCATTTTTATGGATTTATATTATCGCGGGATGGTAGCAGTTTGGTAGCTCGTCGGGCTCATAACCCGAAGGTCGAAGGTTCAAATCCTTCTCCCGCAACCATGGTTCGTTAGTCTAGAGGCCTATGACGTCTGCCTGTCACGCAGAAGATCACGGGTTCGAATCCCGTACGAACCGCCATTTTGGCTTCATAGCTCAGTCGGTAGAGCAGAGGACTGAAAATCCTTGTGTCGCTGGT
>CANROK010000034.1 GCA_947632205.1 uncultured Bacilli bacterium | reverse complement strand
ATACCGAACGGTACGTACGGTGGTGTGAGAGGGAAAAATATTCAAGAATTATCTTGAAAAGTTTTCTCTACTCGATTGCCAGGACATTTAAAGATATCGTATTTAGAAAAAGTGTGTATCATTAAGATTTATTATAAAAAACTGATACTATTTTTTAGCATCAGCTTTTTTTCTAAGTTCTGTATTAAGTATTACTTTACGCATTCTTAAAAAGTTTGGTGTAACTTCAACATATTCATCACTATTAATGTATTCAATTGCATATTCCAAAGTTATTGGTCTAGGTCTTTTTAAAACAACTGTTTTATCAGAGAAAGCTGCTCTTGTATTAGTTAGTTCTTTTCCTTTAACTACATTAACAGCTAAGTCATTATCACGATTACATTCACCAACAATCATACCTTCATATACTTCCGTATTTGGTTCAATAAACATGATACCACGATCTTCAAGACCACCAATACTATAGGCAGTTGCACTTCCAGTTTCACTAGAAACTAGAACTCCAAGTTTTCTCTCGCCAAGATTTACTTCAGCAAATGGACCATATTCTTTAAAAGTATGATTCATAATTCCATAGCCCTTTGTTAAAGTCATAAAATTTGTTGAAAAACCAATTAAACCACGAGATGGAATAGTATAAGTTATTCTTGTAAGTGACCCTAAGTGAGTCATATTATCCATTATGGCCCCACGAGTACTTAATTCTTCAATAACACCACCCATGTATTCATCATCAACTTCAATTAATAATTCTTCATATGGCTCACATAATTTACCATCAATTTCTTTGGTAATAACTTTTGGTTTAGATACTTGAAGTTCAAAGCCCTCTCTTCGCATATTTTCAATTAAGATAGATAAATGCAGTTCACCACGTCCAGATACTAAGAAATTTTCAGAATCTAATTGTTCTACTTTTAAACTAACATCTTTTTGGGTTTCACGTATTAATCTTTCTTCAATTTTTCTTGAGGTTAAAAGTTTACCATCTTTGCCAGCAAATGGAGAAGTATTAACGCCAAAAGTCATTTGCAGTGTTGGTTCATCAATATGAATGATAGGTAACCTTTCATGATTTCCTACTTCAGTTAAAGTTTCACCAACATAAATATCTTCAAGTCCTGCAATTGCACAAATATCACCAGCGGAAACTTCATCAACTTCAACTTTGCCTAGAGCTGTAAATGAAAATAATTTTTGCACTCTAAAGTTTTTTTCGGTTCCATCTAATCTTAAACAATTAAGCATTTGACCAACTTTTACTTTTCCACTAAAGATACGTCCAATAGCAATTCTTCCTACATAATCATTATAATCAAGTAGAGCAGGTTGGAACATAAATTTATCGTTAGCGTCCCCCTTAGGAGGATTAATTTCACTTACAATTAAATCTAAAACACATTTAAATGATTTTTCTTGGGTCGATAAATCACTACTTAAACTAGATGTCCCATTTAAAGCCGAAGTATAGGCAACTTTAAAATCAAGTTGTTCATCTGAAGCTCCTAAATCCAAGAATAATTCTAATACTTCATCAACAACTTCTTTAATTCTAGCTGTTGGTTTATCAACCTTATTAATAACAACAATTGGCTTTACTCCTGCATCAATAGCTTTCTTTAATACAAATCTTGTTTGAGGCATAGGTCCTTCATAAGCATCAACAACTAAAATAACGCCATCTACCATTTTCATGATTCTTTCAACTTCGCCACCAAAATCAGCATGGCCTGGAGTATCAAGAATATTTATTTTAACGTTATTATAAATAATAGATGTATTTTTAGCTAATATTGTTATTCCTCTTTCTTTTTCTATTTCATTTGAATCCATAGAAAACTTTGTAGTATCTTGACCTTCCCTAAATGTGCCAACATATTTAATAAGTTCATCTACTAGCGCTGTTTTTCCATGGTCGACGTGAGCAATAATCGCTACATTTCTAATTTCCATATTTAATCACCCGTTTAACCTTTGATATTATAGCTTATAAACTTTAAATTGTAAACAAAAAATCTTATAAAAATTATTTTTTATTAAATTAAATTTTATGTTGTTCTTAAAAAAATATTATGTTAAAATTAAAATAAGGTGACATAGAATGATATTTAGAAAAATAAAACGAAATACTTTAATTATAGTTTTATCAGTTATATTATTAACAGTCCTTACAATGAATATAACTTATTCATATATATTTTCAGTCCAAGGTACTTCTAATGTTCAAACTTTTAAAGCAGGTACTTTAGATGTTTCTATTAATTCATCAACTAAAATGTCTGCAACCGAATTAATGCCTTCTTCAGCTTCTGATTATCCTACAGCTTCTAATTCAACACCCAATGGTGATAGTAATTCGAGTTATGCAACTTTATTATTAAATAATGCTTCATCAAGTTTGAATGCTAAATTTACAGTTAGTATTGACTATGATACTAGTAGTGGTGTCACAAGTAGTGATTATGTTGATATGAGTTACATAAAAATTGGTATTTATGATGTAACAAATAGTAATTGGGTTGATTTGAGTTCTTCTAATGCAGGAACATATTCTGCTCTAATTTCAAGTTTTAATAAAGCTACAGAGGGTTATCCAATATTAAGTGGATTAGTAAATTCAGCTACTAGTCGTACATATCGTATCTATGTTTGGCTTTCTGATACTACACCGGAAAGTGAAATAGGAAAATATGTTAATTTAAAGCTTAATGTTAAAAGTGTTCCTGAAGATCAAGCTAGCAATTAGTTAGGGGAGTAAATTATGAATAATGTGGAAAATAATACAAATGAAAATAAATATATTAATTTAGAACAAAAAAAGATGATGGCTATTGTTATAATGATTATTATAATGATACTAAGCTTAATATTAATTGCTACAACCATAGATTTTAGAGGACTATCTGGCGTGCAAATGAATTTAGATTTAAATGGCGATGGTATATGCGATATAAATTGTGATACATATTATGATATGAATAGAGATGGTAGACCAGATACAAATATTACTTATGGCAGAGAAACTAGAAGGGCAAGATTTAACTTAGATACAAATAATGATGGTTATCCAGATAAAAATCTTATCAATCAAGATTTAGATAAAGATGGTAAATGTGATTTAAATTGCGATAAAGATGGAAATGGATTTCCTGATTATAATTTAGATTTAGATGGTGATGGTCGTCCTGATATTAATATAGATGTAACTGGTGATGGTATACCAGATATAAATATTGATAAAAATGGTGATGGTAAACCAGATGAAAATTTAATGAATCGTGATACAAATAAAGATGGTAAATGCGATTTAAATTGTGATACTGATAATGATGGTTTTCCAGAAATAAATATTGATGTTAATAATGATAATGTTTGTGAACTTAATTGTGATACTGATGGTGATCGAATAGCAGATAAAAATATTGATATTAATAAAGATGGTAAATGCGATTTAAATTGTGATAAAGGCAATACGAATAACAAGCTTAATAAAAAAGATGAAGATGGTATTTGTCGTAAATTAAATTGTGATGAAAATGAAGATGGTTATCCAGATGTTAACGTCGATGTAGATGGTGATGGCAAGTGTGATATAAATTGTGATACTGATGGTAATGGGGTACCAGATACTAATTTAGATTATAATCGTGATGGTAAATGTGATGTAAATTGTAAAGATGATAAAGGTAATATTAAAAATCCATCTAATCAAGATTTAAATAAAGATGGAAAATGTGATATCAATTGTGATACCAATGGAGATGGTAAACCAGATATTAATATAGATATTGATGATGATGATAAATGTGATTTAAATTGTGATAAAAATGGGGATAATATACCAGATACTAATTTAGATGGTAATAAAGATGGTATTCCCGATTTTAACAAAGAACCAAATCCATTTACAAGACCAAATATCGATTTAGATGGTGATGGCATTTGTGATATCAATTGTGATGTAAATAATGATAATAAATGTGATTACAATTGTGATACTAATTTAGATGGTAAACCTGATTTACTTATTGATGTAAATGGTGATAATAAAGGCGATATTGCTATTGATGAAAATGGTGATGGAATACCAGATAAAAATTTAATGAATCAAGATAATAATAAAGATGGTAAATGTGATATGAATTGCGATGATAATAATGATGGCTTTCCTGATAGAAATATTGATGTAGATGGCGATGGCGTTTGTGATTTATATTGTGATACCGATGGTGATGGTAAACCAGATATTAATTTTGATTTAAATAAAGATGGTATTTGTGATGTTAATTGTGATAATGATAAAGATGGTGTAGTTGAAAAAAATCCAACTTCAAAACCAGATGATAGTGGAAAATGTACGAATAGAAATTGTGATCGTGATGGTGATGGCATACCTGATACTAATATTGATTTAGATAATGATGGTAAATGTGATTTAAATTGTGATACTAATGGTAATGGTGTACCAGATACTAATATCGATTATAATCGTGATGGTAAGTGCGATATAAATTGTGATACTGATAAAGATGGTATAGGTGATAAAAATCCTGTAGGTCAAGATACAAATAATGATGGCAAATGTGATATCAATTGCGATATTAATGGTGATGATTATCCGGATATTAATATCGATATAAATGATGATGATATTTGTGATTTAAATTGTGATGTAAATGGTGATAATAAAGCCGATAATAAATTAGATGTTGATGGTGATGGTAAATGTGATTTACATTGTCATTCAAATAATGATGAAGAACTAGAAAATAAAACTAACCAAGATCTTGATAAAGATGGTAACTGCGATTTAAACTGCGATACTAGTGGTGATGGATTTCCTGATATTAATGTTGATACTAATGGTGATAAAAAACCGGATATTAATATTGATGTAAATGGTGATAAAAAGCCCGATGTTAATGTTGATAAAAATGGTGATTTTGTACCTGATGAAAATTTAATGAATCAAGATACTAATCACGATGGTAAATGCGATATAAATTGTGATACTAATGGTGATGGTTTTCCGGATTTAAATGTTGATATTGATGGTAATGGAACTTGTGATTTAAGTTGTGATGATGGTTCTTTCGGTGGTATACCTGGTGATGGTAAGTGTGATTCCAATTGTGACGATGGTTCATTTAATGGTAAGCCAAATGATGGTAAATGTGATCGTAACTGTGATGATGGTCGTGGTGGCGGTATAGCCGGTGATCATAAATGCGATTTTAATTGTGATGATGGCTCAAATGGTGGTACTAAAGGTGATGGTAAATGTGATCGTAACTGTGATGATGGTTCCTTCGGTGGTACTCCAAGCGATAATGTTTGTGATAAAAACTGTGATGATGGCTCAAATGGTGGTACTAAAGGCGATGGCAAATGTGACCGCAATTGTGATGATGGCTCCAATGGTGGAATTCCTGGTGATGGTAAGTGTGATCGTAATTGTAGTAATCCAAGTGGTAAATGTGCGGTAAATTGTGATGATGGTTCTTTTGGTAATAAACCTAATGATGGCAAATGTGATCGTAACTGCGACGATGGCTCAAATGGTGGAACTAAAGGCGATGGTAACTGTGACCGCAATTGTGATGATGGCTCATTTGGTAATACTCCAGATGATGGTATTTGTGATAAAAATTGTGACGATGGCTCTAATGGCGGTACTAAAGGCGACGATAAGTGTGACCGCAATTGTGATGATGGCTCAAATGGTGGCAAGCCAGGTGATGGCGTTTGTGATCGTAATTGTACTAATCCAAATGGTAAATGTACAGTAAATTGCGATGATGGCTCCAATGGTGGTAAACCGGGTGATGGTAAATGCGATCGTAATTGTGATGATGGCACGAATGGTGGAGATCCCGGTGATGGCAAGTGTGACCGTAACTGTGATGATGGTTCATTTGGTGGAACTCCTGATGATAATAAGTGTGATCGTAATTGTGACGATGGCACAAATGGTGGAGATCCCGGTGATGGCAAGTGTGATCGGGATTGTGATGATGGCTCATTTGGTGGAGATCCAGGCGATAATAAATGTGATCGTAACTGTGATGATGGCTCCAATGGAGGCACAAAAGATGATGGCAAATGTGATGCTAATTGTGACGATGGCACAAATGGCGGCAAGCCAGGCGATGGTATATGTGATCGTAATTGTAATCAAAAAGTTTGTGTTTTAAATTGTGATGATGGTTCAAATGGTGGAACTAAAGGCGATGGCAAATGTGATTCCAATTGTGATGATGGCTCGTTTGGCGGAACTCCTGATGATGGCAAATGTGACCGCAACTGTGATCATGGTGAATTTAAAGGTACTCCTGGTGATGGAGAATGTGATAAAAATTGTGATGATGGTTCTAATGGTGGTAAACCGGGTGATGGCAAATGTGATAAAAACTGCGATGATGGTTCATTTGGTGGTACTAAAGGCGATGACAAGTGCGATAAAAATTGTGATGATGGTAGTAATAATGGTTTAGCTGGTGATAAAGTTTGTGACCATAATTGTGACGATGGTACAAATAATGGTAAACCAGGTGATGATAAGTGTGACCGCAATTGTGATGATGGCACGAATGGTGGAGATCCAGGTGATGGTAAGTGTGATTCCAATTGTGACGATGGCTCATTTGGTGGAATTCCAAGCGATAAAGTTTGTGATAAAAACTGCGATGATGGCTCCAATGGTGGTAAACCGGGTGATGGCAAGTGCGATCGCAATTGTGATGATGGTTCATTTGGTGGTACTAAAGGCGATGATAAGTGCGATAAAAATTGTGATACAGGAAATAATAACGGTGTAGCCGGCGATAAAGTTTGTGACCATAATTGTGACGATGGCTCTAATGGTGGAGATCCAGGTGATGGAGAATGTGACCGCAATTGTGATAATGGCACAAATGGTGGAAAGCCAGGCGATGGTAAATGTGATTCTGATTGTGATGATGGAACAACTGGTGGAATTCCCGGTGATGGCAAGTGTGACCGCAATTGTGACGATGGCTCAAATGGTGGCAATCCTGATGATGGCAAATGTGACCGCAATTGTGATGATGGTTCATTTGGTAATACACCAGATGATGGTAAATGTGATCGTAACTGCGATGATGGCTCAAATAATGGTGTAGCAAATGATAAAGTTTGCGACCATAATTGTGATGATGGTTCAATTGGTGGTACTCCTGGCGATAATAAATGTGACCGCAACTGTGATGATGGCTCATTCGGTGGAACTAAAGGTGACCATAAGTGTGACCGTGATTGTGATGATGGTTCCTTCGGTGGTATTCCAAGTGATAAAGTTTGTGATCGTAATTGCGATGATGGTTCATTTGGTGGAACTCCTGATGATAATAAGTGTGATCGTAATTGTGACGATGGCTCTAATGGTGGAATTCCTAACGATAATATTTGTGATAAAAATTGTGACGATGGTTCTCGTGGCGGTATTCCTGGCGATGGTATATGTGATCGTAACTGCGAAATTCAAATATGTACATTAAATTGTGACGATGGCTCATTTGGTGGAGATCCTGATGATGGCAAATGTGATCGTAACTGCGATGATGGTTCATTTGGTGGAACCCCTGATGATGGTATATGTGACCGCAACTGTGATCATGGAGAATTTGGTGGTATTCCAGGTGATAATGAATGTGACCGCAATTGTGACGATGGCTCATTTGGTGGTAATCCTGATGATAATAAGTGTGATCGTAATTGTGACGATGGTTCTTTTGGCAATACTCCAGGTGATAGAGTTTGTGATAGAAATTGTGATAATGGCGATAATAATGGTATACCAGGCGATAAAGTTTGTGATCATAACTGTGATGATGGCTCTTTAGGTGGACAAGAAAATGATAATAAGTGTGATCGCAATTGTGATGATGGCTCTAATGATGGAACTAAAGGTGATCATAAATGTGATTATAATTGCGATGATGGTTCTTTTGGTGGAATTCCAAGTGATAAGATTTGTGATCGTAACTGTGATGATGGCTCATTTGGCAATACTCCAGGTGATAGAGTTTGTGATAAAAATTGTGATGATGGCTCTAATGGTGGTAAAGGTAATGATAATGAATGTGATCGTAACTGTGATGAAAATGGTGATGGCATTTGTGATCGTAAATGTGATGATAAAGAACATAATACTGATGTCGATGCCCTAGTTACAATGGAAAATTCTGGACCACTTAGTTTACGTATTGATGCTAATAAAATGTCACCTCATGCGGTTGGTAGTAACTCATATATTGAAATTGAAAGTAAATTGGAAGATGCTCGGGTATCTTTAGCATCTAGTTCAGGTGTTACAGTATGTTCATATAATATTATCTATTTTGTTGAAAGTAATAGCTTTACTAATGGAAGTGTTGATAATCAATTAATTTTAAAAGTTCGTGGTACAACAAATAATGGTAAAGATGCTCTTTCTAATATTGATACTGATTTAGTTAAACTTAAAGCAGGTGAAAACATAATTGGTAAAGTAACCATAAATAATAAAGCTGGTAGTAGTTCAACAGTTCATAATTGGAGTGTTCAACTAGTATTTAGAAATTATCGAGATTATGATCAATCAGAAAATATTGATAAATCAGCAAGTGGTTATTTAATGTTTAGAGTTGATAATTGTTATAAACAATAGGATAATTGCGAAATTATCCTTTTTTTTATTTCTTTTTTTTGATAAAATTATCTATGGTGATATTTATGTTTTGGGGATTAACATTATCATTATTAATTGGCTTATTTTTTTTAATTGGTATTGTGTTATTAAAAAAGATAAAAGTTAAAGAAAAAATGAATTTATTTGCCATTTCTTTAGCATTTGTTGTAATGATTGGTTTACTTCTTTTTGATTTGTTACCAGAAATATTAGAATTTAAAAATATATATTTAATAATTCCTATTTTTATAGGTTTATTTCTTTTTGTCATTTTAGATAAGATTATTCCTTATCATCATGAACATAGTCATAAAGAACATAAACATCATTTAAATCATATAGGAGTTATTACTATATTGGCTTTAGCAATTCATAATTTAATTGAGGGTTTCACTTTGTATAGTGTAACTTTAACTAGTTTATCTGCTGGTTTTTTGATGATGTTTAGTATTTCTTTACATAATATACCTTTAGGATTTCAAATAGGAAGTCAAATGGAAAATGATAAAAGAAGTTATTTTCTAATATTTCTTTTATGTATAAGTGCGTTTTTGGGATCTATCTTAAATATTTTAATTGGTAAAATAAATGATAATATTACAGGAGTATTATTATCTTTAACTTTTGGAATGTTATTATATATATTATTTTTTGAATTATTTAATGAAATTAGAAGTAGTTTAAAGAAAAAAGAAGTTATATATGGTATAATATTAGGTGTAGTAATCATAATTATTACTAATTTATTGTAGGTGATATTTTTGAAAAAAGTTTTAGTAACAGGAGCCGCCGGATGTGTTGGTGTTGAAGTAATTAAATATTTATTAAGTGAAGGTAAATATGAAATAACGGCTTTAGATTTAAAGAATAGAAGAACTTATTTAAGATTAAAAAAATATAAAAGAAGAATTAATATAATTTATGGTGATATAAATGATCGAGTATTAATAGAGGCCTTAGTAAAAGATCATGATTATATTATTCATTTAGCAAGTGTTATACCACCTTTTGGTGAATTAAGTAATAAAATAAGTAAAATTGTTGATTATGATGGCACAGAAAACATAATTAAAGCTATAAATTATTATAATAAAGATTGTTATTTATTATATGGCTCAACAACTTCAATATATAATAAAGATTCGGCTAAAGTTACTGATACAATAGATGTAAATAATTTATCTAATTTTAGTTTAAATAAGTATAATACAGAGATTTTAATAAAAAAGAAATTAAAAAATTATGTAATATTTAGAATACCTTTAGTGTTAAGTAATTTAAGAAAAGATAATTTTATTTATAATATTAAAGGTAAAAGTGAAATAGAAGTGACTACAACAAAAGATGTTGCCTATGCTTTTGTGAAAGCAATTGATTATAAAGATAAATTAAATAAAAAAATATTTAATGTTGGTTTAGGTAGTGAAGGCAGAATAGTTTATAATGAATTATTAGTTAATATATTAAATAATTTTGGTATTAGCTTTAAATATTTTTTATCTAGATTATTTGTAGAAAAAAATTATAAAAGTCCAATTTTATTAGATAGTGATAATTTAGATATGATAATACATTATCGGTTTGATACATTATATAATTATAATAAACGACTTAAAAATAGTGGTAAAAGAAGAATAATTCAAAAAATATTAGCTAAACCAGTAATATTAATTAAGAATAAGAAATAAGGTGATTTTATGATAGGTCTTGCTCTTGCTGGTGGTGGAGTAAAAGGTTCTTATCAAGTAGGTAGTTATTTAGCATTTAAAAAGTGTGGTATTAAAATAAATGGTGTAGTAGGGACATCAATTGGTTCTTTTAATGCGGCATTAATTGCCAGTCATGATGAAGCAAAATTGTATAATTTTTGGAAAAATGCTGATGTTGGTAAATTACTTAATTTTACTTCCAATTATGTTGATAGTGTTAATTCAAATCAAAAATTTAAAGAACTTGTTTATGGGATTGAACAAATGACTTTGATTTTAAAAAATAAGGGAATTGATACTAATAATTTAAAAAATATTTTAAATGAAATTATTGATGAAAAAAAATTAAGAAAGAGTAATATTGATTATGGACTTGTGACTGTTAGGGCTAGAGATTACAAACCATTATATTTGTTTAAGAAAGATATGAAAGAAGGTAAAATACCAGAATACATCCTCGCTAGTTGTAATTTACCAGTCTTTAAAAGAGCCAAACTAATTGATGATGATTATTATATTGATGGGGGATTTTATGATACAAATCCAGTTAATATGTTACTAGATAAAGGGTATGATAAAGTATATAGTATTGAAATACAAGGAATTGGTTTAAAACAAAAGATTAAAGATAAAACTAAAGTAGTAAGAATAACTCCTTCAAGATTTCTAGGAAGTACTTTAAATGTTAATAAAGATCAAATTAATGAAAATATTAAATTAGGATATTATGATACATTAAAAGTGTTAAAAAATTATGATGGATACAATTTTATCTTTAAAAAATATAGTAATTTGTTGTATAATACTCTTTTGAGAGGGATTGATGACGAATTCATAAAAAAAGTTAAACAATATTTTAATGCAAAAGATAATAGAGAAGTAGTTATAAAAGCACTAGAATATATTATGATAAAAGAAAAATTAACATATTTTGATGTCTATAAAACTTTAAAAGTCATAAAATATGTTAGAAAGAAAACTAAAAATAAACATTTTGTTTATGAATTTGTGAGAAAATTAAGATTGTTATAGGAGGATTTATGGGAAGAGCATATGAAGTAAGAAAATATAGTATTCAAAAGACAGGAGCAGCTAGAGGCAAAATATATACAACTTTTGCTAAAGAAATTTATTTAGCGGCGAAGAAAGGCATACCTGATCCAGATGCTAATATTAGTTTAAAAAGAATTATTGAAAAAGCAAAGAAACAACAAGTACCTAGTGATATTATTAATAGAGCAATAGATAAAGCCAAAGGTGTTGGTGGTGAAGATTACCAAGATGTAACTTATGAAGGATTTGGTCCGGGAGCATCAACCTTAATTATTAAATGTTTAACTGATAATGTTAATCGTACGGTTGGAGAAGTAAGAGCGGCCTTTAATAAAGTAAATAAAAGTTTGGGAGTTACTAATTCAGTATCATACAATTATGATTATATTGGGGTTCTTACTTTTAAATGTCCAAATAGTGATGCTTTATTTGAAGAATTATTAAATACAGGTATTGATATTATTGATTTTGAAGTAGAAGATGGTGAAGTAACTATTACAATGCATCCAAATGATCATGATAAAGTTAAAGATGTTGTTGAAAAGTTAATACAAGATGTTGATTATGAAATTGATCAAGTTGGTATGTTTGCTAAAGATAAAATTACTTTAAATGATGAAGATAGTGAAACATTTAAAAAATTATATAATATGTTAGATGCAATTGATGATGTAACAGAAATATATCATAATGTTGATATAGAGTTATAGTTATATTAATATTTTTGGGAGGTTTAGATAATGAAAGATAATAATGATGTAAAAATTGAAGATTATATAGAAAGTGAAGATTTTTATAATTTTATTCACGAAACATGTTATGAAGCGATTGTAAGTAGTAGAAAAGTTATTAATTTACCTTTAGATGATGAAATCAAATTATATTTAGTTAATTTCTTTTTCCATTACAATTTTGCTTATGTAACTTTAGAAACAGCAACTTTAAAAGATGATGTTACTATAGAAGTTTTAGAAGATGCTTATCAAACAGAATTATTAAAAGTAAAAGAAGTAAAAGAAG
>CANROK010000033.1 GCA_947632205.1 uncultured Bacilli bacterium | reverse complement strand
AAAACTTGACATAATAAAACCCTTTATGCAAAAGGGGTAATTAGATATTTTGAAAATCACTAACTGTCAAACTCCGGTGTTTCATAAGTTAAAGCAAATAATTTTTTAACATCATCAGTATTAGATACATCTGCTTTTACTTTTAATATTTTATTTTGATTATCTTTTGTTCCAAGTATGTTTAAAGCATTTTTTAATTTTTCTTCATTAGTACCACATATTGTTACAAAAGCACCATTTTTTAAAAATTCTTCAGCAAGTTTAAGACCAATGCCAGAAGATGAACCGGTGATAATAGCTACTTTATTCTCTAGCATACTAACCTCCGTATTTTAATTATAGCATTAAATATTAAAGTAATCAATTTATATGATATAAAATTTAATTAATATTTGTAATAACTAGACATATTTAAAAAAATTTTATTTGACAAAGATAAATAATTATAATATTATTAATATAGCATGATAGAAGTCATGCTACCTTGATTACTCTTACGAATTCAAAGGTGAGAGTGAATCAACCAAAACCCCCTGAAGAGAAAGCGAAAGCTTTCTCGTTTTTGTATATTACTAAGTTTTATAAGGGTTTATAGGAATTAAATAAAAATTTAAATTGAATTTTAGGTAGCATTTAGGTAGCAAATTTTAAAATAAATAAAAATGTTTTCTAATTTATTTTAATTAAAAAAGGTAAAAAGAGTTTGTTTTTAAAGAAAAAATGCTTTAAAACATAAATGCTCTTTTACTGAGCATTGTATTCTTAAAGTTATAGATAAATATAATAATGTTGACTATTATAATGTTCTAAAATGCAATCAATGTTTATCTTTTAAAAGTATTTCACTCCCTGGTAATGTTAAAGGGTGTATTTTACAAGATTTGTCTTTAGAGCAAAAAAAGCTTCCTTTTATTGTCGGACATTGCATACATTGTTATAATTTTAGCTTTATGAATTTAGAAAATGTATCTTTTAATCAAGAGGAAAAAGAAATTTAATATAAATAGTTCATTTGTTGAAATTATTAAAAAGAAATATTTGAAGGAAAAGTTAAATAATTTTACCTATTATATTAGTCATAGTTGTCGAGCTTATATATTTATGTTTATAGCTAAATTTAAATCAACATTTATATTTTTGTAAATAAAATAAAAATATCTTTTGAAACTTAATATGTTATAATTATTTTAAAGAAAGAAGGATAATACGAATGTACAATTATGATTTTAAAGGAAATAATGAAAAAACAATTTTTGAAAAAGAAAATTCAATTGTTGAAATTAATGATAATACTTATAATTTAAGTATTCTTGTTACAAATAAAAATATATTACTTTTTAAAAATATTAATGTTGATAATGTTTTAAATACAAGGGGAATGTATATGCCTCCTGAATATTTATTAGA
The DNA here is from genome assembly GCA_947632205.1 of uncultured Bacilli bacterium. Taxonomy (GTDB): domain Bacteria; phylum Bacillota_I; class Bacilli_A; order RF39; family UBA660; genus SIG200. The sequence goes on along the minus strand of CANROK010000033.1, from coordinate 12,562 downwards.
ATTAAAAATACCAAGAAAGCAAACGAAATTAGAAGTAGTTAATAATAATTCAATTATAAAATATTTAAATAAAGAAATAGTTATATACGATTTAAATTTAAAGGATTTTATATAAGTTCTTTATATATATTAAATTAATATAATATAATTTAAATTCTAATTTATTGTTAGTAAAAAATTAGATACATAATTATATTGCTTATAGGGATAATTATTGTTAAAATATTTATATATTAGTTTTAAGGAGGTAATTATGAAAAAAATTAGTATGTTGTTTTTAAGTTTACTCATTGTAGTATTTATTACGGGATGTGGAACAAATCAAGAAAAAGAATTAAAGGAACAAACTTTGGTATGTACAACTACGGAAAGTGATGAAGATATGGATATTGAGCAAGTAATTTCCATGACTTACAAAAATGATAAGTTAAAACAAATGAAAATGGAAGTTAATACAACACTTAATAATCCAGCCATAAGAGAAAATTGGGAAGAATTTAAAAAGTCTATGGATAAAAACAATGAAGAATTTGAAAAAGAAGGAATAATTTCAAAAGTTGTTGTAAACGACCAAAATTATGAGTACAATACAATTTTAGATATTGATTTTGATAAGGCAAGTGAAGAAGATTTAAAAGAACAAGGATTTGATGGATTAAAAGACGAAGAAGGTACTTTAGAAGAAAGCAAAGAATCAGCTGAAAAAGATGGCGCTACTTGTGTAATAAAATAAATTATAGAAGTGTTCTCTTTAAAAAAATTTAATTAAGAAATATAAAATAACTTTGTTACACTAATTGACAAAGTTATTTTTAATGGTTATAATGGTAACATAAGTTACTAAGAAAATAAGAAAGGAGTTAGAAAATGCCTGCTAGTTGCAATATTACGAAAGAAAATATAATTAAAAAAGCCCTTATTATGGTTAATAAGAATGGTTGGGATAGTTTAAATGCTAGAGATTTAGCTAAAGCTTTGAAAATATCAACTAAGCCATTATATCGTATTTATAAGAATATGGATGAAATAAAAGAAGATTTATATAAAGAAATTTATAAAGAATATGATGAATTTATAACTAGTAGAGTAGATAATAAGAAAGCATTAGTTACATTATGTGTTGCATATGTAGAATTTGCTAAATATTATAAAAATTTGTTTATAAGTTTATTTTTATCAGATAATTTAAAATGGAAAAGTGTTGATGATGTTTTAAATGAAAAATGGAATCAAGGGGCTATTATCAATTTAGTAAATAAACAAGGATATACATTTGAAGAGGCAAAAGAATTATTTTTACATTTGTGGCTTTATGCAAATGGTCTTGCTACACTAATTGCTACAAATAAGATATTTATTGAAGATAAAGAAATAATAGTTAGAGTAGTGAAAATATTTAAAACATTAGAAAAATAACTTTTATTTAATATTATATATTGTTATAATTAATTTGTTACGGAGGATTGAAATGAAAAAAATTATAGGTGTATTTATTGCATTATTTAGTATTTTAATATTTATACCGAGTGTAAAGGCAGAGAAAGTAAAATTATATATGTTTTCCAAAGTGGGATGTCCAAATTGTGAAACAGCAGAAAATTATTTTAATAATTTATTAAAAAATAACAAAGATGATTTTGAATACATTATTATTGAAGCATATGATGAATATGGTGATGTAGTAAGTGAAGATGCTAAAAATCTAATGACAGCTACTTTAGAAGAATTTGAAGAAGATACAACGCCATATTTTCCAACAATAGTTGTAGGTGATACCCTTCACATTGGTGCAGGTAGTTTACCTGATGTATATGAAAAAATAAAAGAAGCAAAAGAATCTAAAACATATGAAGATAAGGTAGCTAGTATTGCTAAAAAATTAGATATTAATATTGATAAAATAAAAAGAATAAGTACAGAAGAAAAAGAAGAAAAAGAAAAAAACACCGATGCAATTATATTAATAGTAATATTTGTTGTTGTAATAGGTAGTTTTGGCGGATTAATTTTATTAGGTAGAAAATAATATGGAAGATAAAAGAATAATTAAATTAAGGGGGAAATTAAAATATTTAGAAGCTAGTGAAATTGAAAAAGAGATAAAAGCTAATAGAGATAAATTAAAAACAGATAAAGAAATTGATAAAATTGCTAAAGAAATATATCATAAAAGAGGAATAAATTATCAAAAGATAAATAATAATATTTTTAATAATTTTATGTATGAAATAAAACAATTTGTTAATATATATAAAGAAAAAAATAAAAAAATAAGAAGATTAATGATATTTGATTTAATATACATGATAGTATTATTAATATTAATCAAAGTACCATTTATTTTAGTTAAAGATATAAGCTATGAATATATTGCCTTACTTATTTCAAATAATATAATTAGTAAAATATGGGATTTAATATTCTTAATTATATATACTATTACAATTATCTGCATATTTATAGTACTTATGAATAATTTTAATAATAAGTATATAATTAATAAAGAAATATAAATAAAAAGAAAAACCACGTTTTAAAGCGTGGTTTTAAATTTAAATTATTCTGGTAAGTTATATGGATTATTATTAAATACTCTTTTACCTTCATGATTTAAGTAATAATTAGTTACTTCTTCAATTACACCTTCATTTTCTTTAGTAATTACTAGATTTAATTGATAACCAACTAAGCCAGTACCTTTTTTATTTAATATTACTCCAATATGTTGTTCAATTCTTAATATACCTACTAAATTTAATGCTTCAACATCTTTTTTAATTCTAATTGTTTCAGTATCAATAATTTTTCTAAATGTTTGTTGTGATAAGGTATCTTCAAATAAATTTACTGCTTCTTGATATAAATCAAGACTTAATGCACAATTGTTACTAGTTATATCAGCAGTTAATATATATTTATCAGTATCATATTCATTATTACCATATTTACATTCTTGGGGTTTTGGATCATCATTTGGTTCAGGATCAGTTGTTCCAGTATCTTCTTTCTTAATTATTAATTTTGTTTCTTGAATATTTTCGTTTTCGGCATCATCTTTGGCGACAATTTTAATTGAATATTCTCCTTCTTTATTATAATTGCTATAATCTATTACATTTCCTTCTTCATCAAGACCTATATCATAAAAATCAATTTTACAATCATGTTTACTATTATCAGAACAGCTTTCAACAAAATCGTTAGGGCTATATTTCTCATCAACTTTTATAGTTAATTCTTTAACTTTTAATTCTGGTTTAATAGTATCAACAATAGTCATTGGCATATTATAATCTTTATTTTCTTTATCGCCATCAATATTTAATATTAGATTATAAGTTCCTATTTTAGATATATCAAAATTATCTGGATACTTAACTTTTATTTTTGATAAATCAATATTATTATCAATTCTCGATAAGAATATTTCATTACTGTAATTTTCGTTAACTTCAATTGTTACACCGGCTTTTAAATCATAAGTTACATTTTTTTCATAGCTTTCACCTTCAAAATTTGAAACTACTACAAAACATATGATAACGCCAATTATACATGATGCAATAATAATTACATTAATAATTGTTTTCTTAGTATTATATACTTTATTGTAGAAAAATTTTTTTGCCATATTAAAACCTCTATTCTTTAATATAACTTTATGATAGCATATTATACTAAAAAAAGCGATAGTTTTATTAATTTATTTGACATATATTGCATATTATTTATATAGGATTTTGCTATTATTTTACTTGCAAAAAGAATATAGATGTGGTATTATTTTACTTGCAATTATTATTAATTGTTTTTCGAAGTGGAAGGGAGATGCGGATTTGCCCATACCACTTACACGAAAAGAATATATTTATAGGAGGTGTTTTCGTGGCTAAAGAAGTCGTAAAGAAAATTAAACTTGAACTTGATGCTGGCAAAGCAACACCAGCTCCACCAGTTGGTACTGTTTTAGGTCCTGCTGGAATCAATTTAAATGAATTTTGTACAAGATTTAATGAAGAAACTAGAGATAAGATGGGAGATCGAATTCCATGTGTTATATCAATTTATGATGATAGATCATTTGATTTCGTATTAAAAACTCCACCTGCTGGTTTCTTAATTAAAAAGGTTGCTAAAATTCAAAAAGGTAGTGCTAAAGGTGCTAATCAAGTTGTTGCAACTATTACAGAAGCAGAACTTAGAAGTATTGCTGAAACTAAGTTACCAGATTTAAATGCTTATACAGTTGAAGAAGCAATGAATACAATTGAAGGAACTGCTCGTAATATGGGTGTTGCAATTAAAGGCCGTAATGATGCTGAACTTGCTGAACAAGCTAAAGAGGCATTAGAAGAAGAAAAAGAAATGGCTAAGAGAGAAGCAGAACTTGAAGCTATGGAAGAAGAAGCTAAAACTGAAGCTCCAGTTGATGTTCCAGTTATTGGCGATGAAGAAAAAGAAGAAGAAACTGCTGAAGAAGAAAATTAATTTAGAATTAATAATAATAAAAAGTCCGCTAATTAACCACAGTTAGGAGGGAATTATGAGAAAACATAGTAAAAAATATGTGGAAGCATCTTCAAAAGTAGATAATAATAAATTATATACTAAAGAAGAAGCAACAAAATTAGTTAAAGAAACAGCTATAACTAAATTTGATAGTTCAGTTGAAGTAGCTATTAAATTAAATGTTGATACGAAAAAATCTGATCAACAATTAAGAGGATCTTTAGTAATGCCTAATGGTACTGGTAAAAGTAAAAAAGTATTAGTTATTGCTAAAGGTGATTTTGCTACTGATGCTAAAAATGCTGGTGCTGACTATGTTGGTGACAAAGATATGCTTGATAAAATCAAAAATGAAAATTGGTTTGATTTTGATGTTGTTGTTGCTACACCAGATATGATGCCAGAAGTAGGTAAAATTGGTAATATTTTAGGTCCAAAGGGATTAATGCCAAACCCTAAAACTGGTACAGTTACAACTAAAGTTGCTGACGTAGTTAAAGATTTAAAAAGTGGTATGGTAACATATAAAACTGATACATTTGGTAATGTTCATACTATAATTGGTAAAGCATCATTTAAAGAAACTGCTTTACTTGAAAATTTAGATTATGTAATTAGAACTATCAATAGAGCAAAACCACAAAGCGTAAAAGGTGTATTTATTGATAAAATTACATTATCTACAACTATGGGTCCTGGTATCAAAGTTGATAGAAACTCATTTGAGTTATAAATTGCTTGATATTTTAGTGATTGTAAGTTATAATACTTGAAGAAAAGAAAAAAACCGAAGACAGTAGGGAAGAAATTTTAAAAATCCTACCGAGGGGAAATTAAAAATGAATATTTTTTAGCTTCCCATGTCGGAAGCTTTTCTTAATATATAAAGGAGGAAACATGGCAAGCGAAAAAATTCTTAATGAAAAGAAAGAAATCGTAAGTGAAATTATTGATAATATTAAAAATAGTGAATCAGTAATTTTATTCCAATATCAAGGTTTAACTGTTGCAGAAATGACAGAACTTAGAAATAAACTTAATGAATTGGAATCTAGTGTAAGAATTTATAAGAATACCCTTTTAAAAAGAGCATTAGATGAATTAAAAATTAACATGGATGACTTTTTAGAAGGACCAAATGCGATATTATTTGGAAAATCTTTATTAGAACCAATTAAAGTTATTGCTAATTATGCTAAAGATCATGATAAGTTAAATATTCGCGTTGGAATAATTAGTGGTGATGTGGCATCATTAGATGTTATTAAAGAATATGCAAATATTCCATCAAGAGAGGGCTTACTTACTATGTTGGCTGGTGGAATGATTCAATATGTTAAAGATTTATCAATAAGTTTAAATCTTTATGCCGAAAAATTAGAAGGGAAGGAATAGAAAATGGCAAAATTAACAAAAGATGAATTTATAAGTGCATTAAAAGAAATGACTATTCTTGAAGTAAAAGAATTAGTTGATGCAATGAAAGAAGAATTTGGTGTTGACCCATCTGCTGTAGCAGTTGCTGCTCCAGGTGCTGCTCAAGCAGCTGATGAAGGAAGTTCTACAAAAACTGTAGTACTTAAGAATGCTGGTGGCAACAAAATTGCTGTAATTAAGATAATTAAAGAAATTACTGGCTTAGGATTAGTTGAAGCTAAAGGTTTAGCTGATAATGGCGGAAATATTAAAGAAAATGTTCCTGCTGATGAAGCAAAAGCTATTGCTGATCAATTAACTGAAGCTGGTGCTGAAGTAGAATTAGCTTAATTTTTAAAGGACTGTCTAAGCAGTCTTTTTTTAGTTCTAAACAGATTTTTACTAATTTATTGCTTTTTTAAAAGCTATAATTTATAATTAATATTGGTGATAGCATGAAAAGTACACTAGGATTATTAGTAAAATCTTTATTAATAACTATAGTAGTTTTATGGATAGGATTAATAGTAATAGAATATATTAGATTTAAAAATGATGAACCAATGTTATTTCCTATTGTAACGAAAGAACCTATTAATTATGATGATGGAAAGGTTTATGTATATTATGGTCTTGGATATAAAGAAATTATATATGAAAGAGTTAGTATATATGGTAAACAATTTGGACCATTATTTATTAAAGTAAAAGAAGAATTACCAGAGAAATATAAAGTAAAAGAGTGATAAAATGAAATTAAATAAAAATGGATGGAGTACTTTTGAATTATTAGTATTAAGTGGTTGTTTATTAGTAGCACTTCTAGTAGCAGTTTTCTTTATTTATAGATTATATGATGCTTTAGGTAAAGATATTCACAATAATTATAAAGTACTTGAAGAAGAATTAGTAAGTGCTAGTGAGGAATATGTAAAGGATAATTATCTAACTATTGAAGATACATTTAAAATAAGTTCTGAAATACTAAGATTAGATGGTTATTTAAAAGATTTAAAAGATCAAAATGGAGATTTGTGTACTGGATATGTAAGAATCAACAACATTAATAATAATTTAGAATATAAAGGATATATAAGATGCAATAATTATGAAACATCTGGCTATAATAGTTAGATAATTATTGTATTTTTTTTAGACATTAATGTCTAAAAAAAATTCTTAATTTATGTCCTTAATAATTAAAAATATTTGATTTATTATTAAATTGAAAAGAAGGAGAATGAATAATGAATCAAGAAAAAATTGGTAAATTTATTGCTAAATTGAGAAAAGAGAAAAAATTAACGCAAGAGGAACTGGCTGAAAAATTAAATATTAATAGTAGAACAATATCAAGATGGGAAACAGGAAGCTCTATACCAGATATAAGTATGTTTACTCTTTTAAGTAAAGTTTTAGATGTATCTATCAATGATTTAATGAGTGGAGAAATTGTAAAAGAAGAAGAGTATCAAAATAAGTTTGAAGAAAATGTTGTGAATGTTGTTTCCAAAAATAAAAAAAATAAATATTTTATTATATTTGGTATTATATATATAATATTTATGGTATTAATAATTGGGTTTATTTGTTATATTAAAATTCCATTTAAACAAACATATGATAAAAGTAAAATGATAGTAGAATTAGATGTTGATTATCTTCAATTAAAAACAACTTATAATGGTCAACCTAAAGTATTAATAAGAAGTAATTCAGCAAAAGAAAAATTAATATTTATAAGATTTGAAAGTACTTTATTAGATATGAGAGAAAAAAATGGTAATATAGATCATGAAAATTATGTTGATTTAACAACAAATAATTATGATTATGAGTATCAAATTACTAAAGTTACTGCTGGGGCATTTGGTGTATATGGAAAATATAAAGTATATTATACGAATGTTAAATTTTCGAAAATAGCTAATGCTAATGAACAAGAATTAGAAAAAATAATAAAAAATAGTAATTTAGTATATGAAAGTTGAAAATTTTTGTATATTTTGTATTGACAAATAATATAATAAAATGATATATTAATATCGCATTTTATTTAGGTTCTACCTTGTGTAGAACTTAATTTAAAAGACAAATTGACACGCTTGGGTTCGTGTTCATAGAAGGGAGAGAAAATTAATGCCAACAATAAACCAATTGGTTAAGAAAAATCGTCAAAAGAAAACTAGAAAAAGTAAGAGTCCAGTTCTTGGAGTTGGATTTAATACATTAGAAAGAAAACAAACTGATGTAAAAAGTCCACAAAAAAGAGGAGTTTGTACTCGTGTAGCTACAAGAACACCAAAGAAGCCAAACTCAGCACTTCGTAAATTTGCTCGTGTTAGACTTTCAAATGGTAAAGAAATCGATGCTTATATTCCAGGAGAAGGACATAATTTACAAGAACACAGCGTTGTATTAGTACGTGGTGGTCGTGTAAAAGACTTAATCGGTGTTAGATATCATATTGTCCGTGGTACACTTGATACTCATGGAGTTGAAAATCGTAAACAAGGACGTAGTAAATACGGTGCTAAAAAAGGTAAATAATAAAAATTAAATATAGAAAGAAGGAGGATTATAAATGCGTAAAAGAAGAGCAATAAAAAGAGATGTGCTACCAGATCCAATATATAATTCAAAAATAGTTACTAAATTAGTTAATACTATTATGTTAGATGGAAAAAAAGGTACAGCACAAAATATAATATATGAAGCTTTTGAAATAATTGAAAAACAAACTGGTAAAAAAGCAATGGATGTTTATACAGAAGCTTTAAAAAATATTAGCCCAGCATTAGAGGTTAAATCTCGTCGTGTTGGTGGTTCTAACTATCAAGTGCCTGTTGAAGTAACAGATGAAAGAGCACAAACTTTAGCACTTCGTTGGTTAGTTAATTATGCGAGACTTAGAAATGGAAAGGGAATGGCCATCAATTTAGCAAATGAAATTATTGATGCATCAAATGGTGAAGGTGGAGCTGTTAAAAAACGTGAAGATACTCATAAAATGGCTGAAGCAAATAAAGCATTTGCTCATTATAGATGGTAGTGTGATTTATGGCAAGAGATGTTACAATAGATAAAGTTCGTAATATAGGTATAATGGCACATATCGATGCTGGTAAAACTACTTTTACAGAAAGAGTTTTATTCCATACTGGTATTACTCATAAAATTGGTGAGACTCACGATGGTGAATCTCAAATGGATTGGATGGATCAAGAAAAGGAACGTGGTATCACTATTACTAGTGCTGCAACTACTGCGCACTGGAAAGGATATCGTTTAAATATTATCGATACTCCGGGACACGTAGACTTTACTGTTGAAGTTCAAAGAAGTTTAAGAGTTTTAGATGGTTCTATTTGTTTACTAGATGGTAATGCAGGTGTTGAGCCACAATCTGAAACTGTATGGCGTCAAGCTACTGAATATAAAGTACCTAGAATGATATTTGTTAATAAAATGGATAAAATAGGGGCTGATTTCCAATTTAGTTTAGATACAATTGGTAGTAGACTTGGTGTTAATTATGCTCCAGTTCAATGGCCAATAGGAGCTGAAAATGATTTCCATGGTATAGTTGATTTACTTGAACAAAAAGCTTATACATTTGATAGAGCTGATGAACATGAAAATTATAAGGAAATTCCTATTCCTGATGATTTAAAAGATTTAGTAGCTACTAAAAGATTAGAATTAGTTGAAAAAGCTGTTGAATTTGATGATGCTTTAATGGAAAAATATTTATCAGGTGAAGAATTAACTGTACCTGAAATTAAAAGTGCAATTAGAAAAGGTGTTTTAGCTGCTGAATTTTTCCCAGTACTTTGTGGTAGTGCTTTATCAAATACAGGTGTTAAGTTAGCCCTTGATGCTGTAATTGATTACATGCCTGCTCCAACAGATGTTGAAGCTATTGAATGTACTGATGCAAAAGGAAATTTAGTTAAAAGACATCCAAGTGATTCTGAACCATTCACTGCAATGGCATTTAAGATTGCTGCCGATCCATATGTTGGACGTTTAGCATTCTTCCGTGTATATTCAGGTCACTTATCTAGTGGTTCTTATATTTATAATAGTACTAAAGGTGTAAAAGAAAGAGTTGGCCGTATTGTTCAAATGCATGCTAACCAAAGAAAAGAAATAACTGATGTTTATACAGGTGAAATTGCGGCTTTAGTTGGTTTAAAAAATACAACTACTGCTGATACACTTTGTGATGAAAATAATCCAGTAATCATGAATGGTATGGAATTCCCTGCTCCAGTTATTGATGAAGCTATTGAACCAAAAAGTAAAGCCGACCAAGAAAAATTAGGTGTTGCTTTACAAAAATTAGCTGAAGAAGACCCAACATTTAAATATAAAACTGATCCAGAAACTGGTCAAACAGTTATAAGTGGTATGGGTGAGTTACACTTAGAAGTATTAGTAAGACGTATGAAAGACGAATATGGTGTAGAAACAAATATTGGTCGTCCACAAGTTGCATATCGTGAAACTATTACAGTTCCAGCTGAATGTGAAGGTAAATATATTAAACAATCAGGTGGACGTGGACAATATGGACATGTTTGGGTTAAATTTGAACCAAATCCTGAAAAAGGATATGAATTCGTTGATGCTATCGTAGGTGGTGTAGTTCCTCGTGAATATATACCAGTTACTGATAAGGGCTTACAAGAAGCAATGGAAGGCGGTATGATTGCCGGTTATCCAGTTGTTGATGTTAAAGCTACATTATTTGATGGTTCTTACCATGATGTAGACTCATCAGAAATGGCCTTCAAAATCGCTGCTTCAATGGCTTTAAAAGAAGCTGCTAAAAAATGTAAACCAGTATTACTTGAACCAATAATGAAGGTTGAAGTAGTAGTTCCTGAAGAATACATGGGTAATGTTATGGGAGACCTTACTAGTAGACGTGGAAAACCACTTGGAAATGAATCTCGTGGTAATGCCTTATCAATTAATGCAATGGTTCCACTAGCAGAAATGTTTGGTTACATGACTAGCTTACGTTCAAATTCTCAAGGACGTGGAAACTTTACAATGACTCTAGATCATTATGAAGAAGTTCCAAGAAATATTGCTGATGAAATTATTAAGAAAAATAGTGTTAATTAGCATTAAAAATTGAATAATACTTGAAAAAAATTCAAGCATTAGATAAAATATAATAGTAATAAGGAAAGGAGAAAAATATTATATGGCAAGAGAAAAATTTGATCGTTCTAAAGAACATGTTAATATAGGTACTATTGGACACGTTGACCACGGTAAAACTACATTAACTGCTGCGATCACTAAATATTTCGGTGAATTTGTTGATTATGCTGATATCGACAAAGCTCCAGAAGAAAGGGAAAGAGGTATTACTATTAATACTGCTCACGTTGAGTATGAAACTGAAAAACGTCACTATGCTCACGTAGACTGTCCAGGACATGCCGATTATGTTAAAAACATGATTACTGGTGCTGCTCAAATGGATGGTGCTATCCTTGTTGTTTCTGCTGCTGATGGTCCTATGCCACAAACTAGAGAACATATTTTACTTTCTCGTCAAGTTGGTGTGCCTAAGATTGTTGTTTACATGAACAAATGTGATCAAGTAGACGATCCAGAACTACTTGACTTAGTAGAAATGGAAATCAGAGAATTATTAGGAGAATATAATTTTGATTCAAATTGTCCTATCATTCGTGGTAGTGCTCTTAAGGCACTTGAAGGTGATGAAGCTGCTGCTCAATCAATTCGTGACTTAATGGCTGCTGTTGATAGTTATATTGATGCTCCAGTAAGAGATACTGATAAACCATTCTTAATGAGTATCGAAGATGTATTTACTATTTCAGGACGTGGTACTGTTGTTACAGGACGTGTTGAACGTGGTAAGTTAAATCTTAATGATGAAGTTGAAATCGTTGGTTTACGTCCAACTCAAAAATCTGTTGTTACAGGTATTGAAATGTTCCGTAAATCACTTGATTTTGCTCAAGCTGGTGATAATGCTGGTGTACTTCTACGTGGTATCGCTCGTGAAGATGTTGAACGTGGACAAGTACTTGCTAAACCTGGAAGTGTTACTCCTCATACTAAGTTTAAAGCAAGTGTTTATGTTCTATCTAAAGAAGAAGGTGGAAGACATACTCCATTCTTCTCAAATTATCGTCCACAATTCTATTTCAGAACTACAGACGTAACTGGTGTAATCGAGTTACCTGCTGGTGTTGAAATGGTAATGCCTGGTGATAATGTAGATATGACTGTAGAATTAATTGCTCCAGTTGCACTTGAAAATGGTACACAATTCTCAATTCGTGAAGGTGGACGTACTGTTGGTGCTGGAAAAGTTACAGAAATTATCAAATAATTGATAAATGATTTTTAAAAAAGTTGAGATTTTTTCTCAACTTTTTTTATTTGTAATTGACACTCGGGGGGGGTATTATATAATTAAAATATAAAAAATAAAGAGGAAAATATGTATAATAAGAGATATAAGAAAAGTAATAAAAAGATATATGGAATGTGTACGATAATAGTGATGTTAATATATACAATATCAATATGTTATTCAACATTACAACAACAACTAGAAATAAATGGTTTAGTAAAAGTAAGA
>CANROK010000032.1 GCA_947632205.1 uncultured Bacilli bacterium | reverse complement strand
AAAGTTTAAAAAAATCGCCTTAGTAGACGATTATCTTATTTTGTAATTTTTAGTCATTATGTATTGACAAAAATCAAGTTATGAAAATAAAATTTTTTCAGAAATCATGGTATAATCTTTATAGGAGATGATTTTATGCAAATAATATTTGGAACGACAAACGAGCGAAAAATCGAAGATTTACAAAATATCATTAATTATTTAAAATTAGATTTACAAGTTTTAAGTATGTCAGATATTGGCTGGGATAGAGGCGAAATTGAAGAAACTGGCTCTACAATCGAAGAAAACTCTTTAATTAAAGCAAATGCTATTTTATCATTTTGCAAAGACAATAATATTACCTATCCAATTATAACCGATGATGCAGGATTATTTGTTGAAGCTTTAAACGGAGAACCTGGTGTCTACACAGCAAGATATGCTGATGATGAGCTTACTTTAAATCCTAATTTACCAAAATATCAATGTATTATAAAGTTATTAAATAAATTAAATGGCGAACAAAATCGAAACGCTACTTATAGATGTTGTGTCACAATCATGATGCCTAATGGTAAATATTATCAAGAATTTGGTGAAAGTAAAGGCACAATTGCAGAAAAAATAATTGGAGAATTAAAAAAACCATATTTTTATTCAGTATTTGTATTAAATGGTACTAATGTAGCTTTTAATTCATTAGATACAATAGATTTAATTAATACATATAGATATAGTGCCTTAAAAAAGTCCTTAAAAAAGTTAAATGAAATAAAATAGAGGCAGTTATGAGTGAAGGAATAATTTTAAATAAAAATATAGAAAAATATTTAGACTATCTAAAGTATGAAAGAAAATTATCTAATAATACAGTAGCTAGTTATCGTTATAATTTAATTAAGGTCTCGGAATATTTTAATGATCAAGATATAACTTATTTAAATGAAGATGATATAAGAATGTTTTTGTATAAAAATGAAGATAGTGCTAGAACTAAAGCTCACTATTTAACTGCTTTAAAAACTTTTTATGATTATATGGTAGAACTTGAGATCATTAAAGTTAATCCTAGTATTAATATAAAGATGCCGAAATTAGAAAAAAGATTACCAAAATTTTTAACTGAAGAAGAAGTAAATAAATTATTGGATATTAAACTTACGAAACCAATTGATTATCGTAATAAAGCTATGATGGAAGTATTATATGCCACAGGAGTAAGAATATCAGAATTATTAAATCTTACTTTATCTAATTATAGTAGAGAAGAGGACTTAATAAAAGTTATGGGTAAAGGCAAAAAAGAAAGAATAATTCCTCTAAGTGATATTACCATGAAATATCTTGATTTATATATTAATGAATATCGTAATTTTTTACTTAAAGAAAAGAGTAGTGAATACATATTTGTAAATTACAATGGTAATAAAATGAGTAGACAAGGATTCTTTAAAATATTAAAAGAATTATGTGATAAAAGTGGTATTAATAAAGAAATATCACCCCACATCTTAAGACATTCATTTGCTACCCATTTACTTAATAATGGGGCAGATTTAAGAATAATTCAAGAACTATTAGGACATGAAAATATTTCTACAACTGAAATATATTCCCATGTATCTAATGAAAAAATCCAAGAGGATTATAAGAAACATCCTCATTATGACAATTAAAAAGGAGATATTAAGATCATCTCCTTGTTTTTTACTATCTACTTTCTTTATTGCTACGAGCTTTGTTGTTTGAATTACATCTATTATTAGATTGTTCTTTATTACTACGAGATTTGTTATTAGCGTTTTCTCTATTGTTGCTTCTTAAACTATTATTACTACTATTTCTACTCATTGTCTTCTTCCCTCCCAATATTATTATGGTTTAAATGTTTAAGATTATTACTTAAAATATTATATTTAACTGCCAATATATGGTTAAAAGAGAAAATGATTTAAAAGGATAATTAATATACCAATTATTAAGCCAATATAAATATATTTATGTTCTTTATATGATATAGCTTTAGGAAGCATTTCCTCAATTGATAAAGTAATCATAATACCAGCCACAAACAAAAGAATAATACTTATCATTAAACTATTAATATAGTTTTTTAAAAAGATGAAAGCAAGTATAGCGCCAAGGGGTTCAGCAATCCCTGATAAAAATGTATGTAAAATAGCTTTCTTTTTAGATCCAGTAGCATAATATATAGGTACAGCAATCGAAATACCTTCAGGAATATTATGAAACATAATGGCAATACCTAATTTAATACCTAAACTAGCATCTTCCATACTTCCCATAAAAGTAGCAATACCTTCTGGAAAATTATGGATAATAAGAGCAATCATACTAAGAATTCCTAGCTTATATAATGAATCATTATTATTCTTCATTAATTTATTAATTATAAAGATAATAAGTATGCCAAAACAGAAAGATAATAATATTATAAGATAACAAAGTGGAGTAGGGATAGATAATAAAATATCAAATAATGATGTAGGAATTAAATCAGTAATACTTATACCAATCATAATAGCTATTGAAAACGATAAACAAAAAGTAATAAATTTATTGATATTATTATTTTTTATATTAAAAAAGATAATAAAAGATCCAAGCACTGTAGATATACCAGCAATAAAAGATATTAATAAGGAACTAAAGACAGACATACAAAATCACCTTAATAAATTGTATGAATAGTAGTTATAAACTATCTCAAAATATTATTATTTTTTTATTTCAGAAGCTTTGGTTAACATAATATACATTATGCAAAATGTAAAATGTAAAATTTTAAGTAAAGAAATAAAAATTCTTTACCATATTATCCTCTCATAAATAAATAATAACAAAAAAATAAAAAAAATACAATAAAAATTAAATAAAAAAATTAAAATTTTAAAAAAAATAAATATAACCTTATTAAAATATTAAATAAGGTTATAAATAATATCCTTATAATTTTATAAAAATAAGGTTATATATATCCTATATTAATATTACATATAAGGATATTAATCACCATAATTTATAAAAGTAAATGTAATACCAAATTTACGCATTAAATGTAGCACAGAAGAGAATAGTAAAGCTAATATGAATGCAACAATAATCATACTAATACAAAAAACTATAATACCAATTCCAATCCCAAAAAGTATATTAATATTCATAAATTAATCACACTACTCTTTCTAAATCAAGAATAACAAAATTTTTAAAAAAAGACTACAATTTTTTAGAAAGAAAAGTAAAAAATTGTAAACAACCCAAAAAAATCCTACAAATGAAACCCAATTGCCCACCTTTTTTAGTGCTTTTTTTGGTATTCGTCTCATTCAAAGTAAAGAGTCACAAACATTTTTTGATGGAATTTTCTTGAGCTAAAAAATGTTTCATATTTATAATTCGCACTTAATAAATGTGATATTTATTCCAATTCCTCTATTGAATAATAGGAACCCGACCAATAATTGTATGCTAAAGCAAGTTTTTAATGCTCAGCATTAAAAACTAGAAGTATTACAATTATTAGGTCGCCTATTACAATAGATTTTCTCGGCATAAACTAAATTTTTAGAAAAACATCTGTTTTTCTAAAATTTAGATCACATTAAATATATTAAGTGCGAATAAAAAAGAAAGAAAGATTAACATTTTTCTTAACGCTTGAAAATATCAATCAAAAAATGAAAACTAATTAAATAATATACCAAAAAAAGAAAAAAATAAACTTAAAAATTTTGTTATTCTTGACAACAAATAAAATATATATATAATAAATAAACCGAAAAGAGGAATTTATGCAAACAAATGAAGAATACTACACTTTTAAAGAATATAAAGATTATATTATAATTAAAAATCAAATTGAAAATGAAAAAAAATTTAACTATGAAAGATATAAATTTATAATCTTTAAAAAAATAAAAGACATAACATATTTTATCAAAACAATAATCATTACAGATAAATATCACAAGACAATAGAAATAGATGATAAAATAAAAAATTATATTGATAAAAAATTACAATAAAAAAAGAGTATCACTACTCTATTTTTTATTAAAATAATCAGAATCAGATAAAACTTTAAGAAAATAACTATACAAAACATTTTTATTTTTAAATCTAGACATATTAAGTACTTCTTTATGAACTAAATTCATAATATAATCTTCATCATTAAAATCATAAATACAAAATTCTTTACTAAAATTAAAAACAATTAAACATAAATATTTATGATCACTAACCTTAAGAATAAAACAACCATTATCTGCATAATTATTAATATAATTTTTATTTAACTTCATATATAACACCTCACTTAATAATTAGTAAAACAAATAAAACAATACATAAGCTAACTAAACTTGCAATTATAAAATATAAAGAATCATTTGACATAATTATTTCCTTTCTAATAAAACATCTTTAATATTACCAATTAAATACTTAAAATCTTCAATTTTAATAGGATTTAAACCATTTTTTAAACGAAATTCATTAATAAATTGAACATCATGATCACTAATCTTAGTAAATCCTTTATTAAAATATTCAACAAGAAACTTACAAGAAATATCATCAATACTTAAATCAGGAATACTACTAAGCAATACCATAGAATTAACCCTAGCAGTTGAATTATCAAGCCAATCTTTCTTTCTAGTAATAGATGAAACATAATTATTATTATATAACCTAGTACAAGATACATCTTCAATAAAATCATTCCACCATTTAATATTAGGAATTCTAGATCTATTCTTATCAACAACAGAATAATCAATAAAACGGATATAATTTTTAAGAATAGATTTAATATATAAATTTAAATCTTGTGTAATTAAATTATCAACAACTTGACTAGCGTATTCATCACGAAATCGTATTTCCAAACGAGTCCAAATTTTTATATTATTATCAACAATATAATTTTGTGATTCTCTTTCTTTTAACTTATCATAAAATACAATCTGAATCTTACTAGCACGAGAACCAAACCAAATAGTATAACCCTCATTATTTCCAGATTCAATATTAGTTTTAATAAATTCAACCGTATTCTTAAAACGAGATACAACAGAATTAAGCTTAATACATTTCTTAACTTTATTAATCGTAAAATAATCAGTACTAAAATTATCAATAGCGATGTCTAGTCTAGTAAAATGAGCATTAAATCGAGTAATATTTTCAAACAAAGTTTTAAAATCAAATCCAAGATCCTCAACTTGTCTACAAGCAGTACCACCTAATAAGAAATGAAATCCCATGTCTTCCCTCTTTTTAGAATAATACAAATGTATATCTTTATAAGAGTAACAAGAATCATAACCATAAAGACTAACATCTTCATAAATTAATTGACTTGCAGTTACATTAAATAATGCTTTAAATATATCAAAAATTTGTACTATTTCATAACCAAAAATAGTAAATTGACACCAATCAACACACATTCTAATTTTATTTTCAATAGTATTCTGTTCAAATAGGCATAAGTCCGGCAAATTTTTGCCAATTTTTGTATTTACTACCCCCCTATTAGTAATGGGGGTATCAAATGATTTTTCAATCATGATAAACTCCTCTCTTTGTTTTGCCTAGCAGAGCTAGGCAAAACAGACACTAACATAATTACACACCAAAATTATTAATTATATCTAATTTTTCCATATTTTTAGAATTAAATTGAACCTTTGCAATATAATCCTCATCTTCAACTAATTTCTTCATATATTTAGTGTCATAACTATTAAAAACTTTTTTATAACGAAATAACTTAATTTTTTTCTCAAAACAATAACTAACTTCATCTTTTTTTACTTTAACACTTTTACCATAATCTTCATCTTTATAATAAATATTATAACGAAGAAAAGCTACACCAATAATAGGAATTTTAATAAATTTAACTATATTATAAAACTCAGATACAAGAACACGAGCTTGCTTTACTATTCTAGATGGATCTTGACTAAGAATAAAGATATTACTAATACCAAAGTGTCTATGGCATTGAAAAGTAGTTCTTAACTTCTTAGGAAATTGTTTAAAATCCAAACTATCAAAATACATCTGAAATTCATCGAAAATAAAAGCAGAATCTAAAGGATATTGATGATAAGTCGCCAAATCAAATAAACTTACTTGATTAGAATAAACATTTTTCTTAAAATTAATAGGATAATTACTAAAAACATTAACAGGATACTTATCAGCTTTTTTTCTAAATAAATTCCTTATACCATTATCTTTTTTAAAATAAACACGAGCCAAATAAGTAGCAAATAATGTCTTACCAGTACCAGGTTTACCACATATAGCTATAACAGACATAATTGAACAAACCTTTCATTTTCAGATAATTTATTATATTCTAGACTAAGTTTAGTAAATTCAAAACTCAATTTTTTAAAATCAGTATTTAAAGCAATAAACTTAGAACAAAGAGCAACATATTCATTTTTAAAATATTCTAAAGAAGAAATTAAATCTTCTCTACTATAATCTTTATACATAGTATAATAACTTCACCTCCAAACTAATATTATCAAGATTTTTATGTTTTTCTTTAAATATAGGAATAAATTTTTCAGCTAATTCTTTATCAACAAATACACCTAAAACAATATAAGTATCAATACAATAATAACCAACAACTAAATAACATTTAATTAATTTAATCATAAAAACCTCTAAAACATACCAATAAAACTTAATAATTTATATAACATTTTTAAACCAATATAAATAAATAAACCAATAATTACATAAAATAAAATATTAACAGCATACAAAATAACAAATTGCTCTGTCTGAGTATACTCACCATGTAAATTAAATAACTCTTTAATATAAACCCAATCAAAAGCTATATAAAACTTATCAGATGTATCAATATCTTGATACTTAGTATTATAATTATTACTATAATAATAAACATTAACATAGTTTAATTGCTGATTCTCAGTTAATGAGAGTTTATATTCTCGCTGATCGAGAGTGTAAATATTTATTACTTCTTCCAAATCATCAATAACAATAGTACTACCTAATAAACCAGTTCTGACTAAAGAATGAGATTGATAATAAATATCATCTAAAAATACATTAACAAAATAAGTAACTTCAATCGTATGATAATAAATATTAATATAATTGTTATCTCTGGTTAAAGTAAAACTATAATCATAAGAATCATCTAAAAAATAAATATCATCAATAACTTTTTCAAATTCACTAATATCAATAGTAATTAAATTAGTACTAAAACCTTTTCTTTTAAGAGTACGATCAGATTGTAATTCACCATCAAAATAGAAATAAATATTATAATCAAGTTCTTCAGTAACATAATAAACATTAATTACATCAGAAGAATTAGGAACAATTTTATATTCTTTAGAGGTATCTAAAATATAATCCTCATACTCTTTAGGTAAAAATTCTGTAATATCAATTTCTTGATCTTCAAAAATATATTTTATATCAACAGAAATAGATTTATCTAAACTACAATCATTACTAATACAAACATTTAAATTAATAGTTTTAGTTAAAAAATTACCAACTAATAACTCTAATAAAGAATAAATATGATCATTAGTATTCATAGTTTTAAAATCATAATATTTTTTTAATTCACTAGGAAATGAATCATATAAATCATCATTAAAAATATAAGTATAATCATATTTAGTAAGATCATAAGTAGAATTACTAATAAAATATAAAGGAAAAGTAAAAATATTATTATCATTAACTACATTTAAAAGATAACGATAACCAGCACCACCATTTTTATAAGTATAATTATATGAAGAAGAATCTTTAGTAATAAAATAAGAAGCTCCAGGAGTAGCACTAAAATTATTAATTTTTCCCATAAAATAACTACCAATACATTCAATATCAGAAAAAGTATTACGATACCAACAATAATTTAAGTAATGACTTTTAGTAATTTCTTTTATATAATCGTAAAGACCAGGAAGATCATCACCAAAATCAGAAATAAAGTTATTATAACAATCATCATTAACACATCTAACATCATCAATAACTAAAGATTCAGCATTAACAAAATTTAAACTAAATAAAGAAATAACAAAAATAAATAAATAACTAATCTTCTTTATCATGTGAATCACCATTTATAGAATTATCATAACTAATCATTTGATTATACAAAGTATTAATTTTATCACCATACTTCTTAGCAAGAAATTTTCTTAAAGCTAAAAAACCAAAAACTAAAAATAAAATAGCAAAAATAATTAATATAAATATCATAAAATAACCTCTTTTCTATAACTATTTTTGATGTCTAGGCAAATAAGCATGTCTAGGACGATCTTCAGAATGTCTGGGCATATAAGATTTTGAATTCTCTTCTCTCTTATACTTAATAGAACTACTAACAGATTCTTCAATACCAAATTTAAGAAATTTAACAAGAAAGACAAGAAAGATAAAAGACACAAATATACCCAAATAAGAAAATTCAAATCCAAAAGCAGTAAATGTTAAACCATTAAGAAATCTTAAAACATCACCGAAGAAAGAAAATATAGTACTTAAGTGACCAGTAATATCAATAGCATTACTCATTTAAACACCTTCAAACAAAATACAATAGGACTAAAAATAAGTAAAATACCAAAGATAGAAGCAACTAAAGTAACAAGTCCATAAATAAATTCAAATTCAACTGGTACAGAACCAATTAAAGAAACAACTAAATCATACATACACATCACCTCACAAAAACAACTTAATAACAAGTATAATCATACCAATACTGAAAACACTAATTAAAATGGAAAATATCTCAGGTGGTAAACTAGTAAAAAAGACTGTAGTTATACCAACCAAAGAAGAAATACTATTAACAAAACTACCAGCAAAATTAGGAATATTACTAGCAATAGTACCAAGATCAAAAGAATTAGAACTAGATTCAGAAGAAGTAGGAGCATTACTAGATCCTAAACCGCTAGAAGAATTAGGAACACCATTAGAAGAATCATTAGAATAAGTATTATATAAATAATTAAGATCATTTTTAGATAAAGTAACAGATGATCCATCAGAAAACTCATATTTTATAGATGGTGAAAAAGAATTACCAGAATAACAATTAGGATTATAATAAATGTAAAAACTAGATACAAAATCTTTTTGAAAAATATGAATAGCATGATTTAAAAAAACATCAAGATCAGAATCAATATCTAAAAAAGGATTATAAGTATAATAATAATTATTCTGAGAAGAAGTAACATAAATAGACTTTTTAAAAACTAAATCATCTTTAGAATCACTAAGAGAATAATAATTAAGATATAACTTATGACGATCTAAAGTAGTTTGAGCAGAATAATAAATCATATAATCCTTAACATCACAACCAGATTTAGGAATTAATAAAAAACCTTTTTCATAATCAGCAATAGCATAAGAAACAAGATTATCAGGAATAGTAATAGAATTATTAAAAAACCACATAGAAACTAAATCATGAAAACCTAATTTATCCGAATAAAAAGGATACTTATAAATAAAATCTAAATTAGATCTACTAAAATTAATTTCAAAAGAACCAGTAAAAATATTACCTAACCCTTTCCAAAAGTTTTGCCAAGCATTATAACCGGCATTACCATCTGTTTCATACTTAACATCATTAATATAAAAATAACGAGCATAAATACGAGTATAATCAAATTTAGTATCTAAATTACCAACATCATACAAATAAGAATATAAACGAGTGAGATCAGGATCATCATATAAACCACCAAAAGTTAAATCATAATAAATAGTAGAATCACTAGTAAAAATCTTACGAGAAGACTCATAAGTAATATATTTACCATTAGAATCAAAGAAAAAGAAATAACCATCTCTATAACTAGCAGAAGATTCACCAGTAAATCGAATATAAAAAGTATCAGATTTAATATTAGAATCATAAACAATATCTAAATAATCATAATCCTTAGTAAAATAAATAACATAAGAAATATCAGAAAAACTTTTTCCGTTAGGGAAAACAACATGATTCTTAATAGATTCAAAAATAACATTAGGATCTAAGTCAGTATACTTATTATAATCAATATTAACATTATACTTATAGGCACCATATCTAAAATCATCTAACTTAAAAATACTAATATTATAATTACTTAAATAATAATCATCAAAAGAAACAATTTTAGAAGATAAAAATGATCTTAAATCAGATTGTTGAGTATTCAAAAATTGAAAAAAAGGACTATAATTATAAACTTCTGAAAAAATATTTATATTCTCAGAACCATGCCCTATTCCATCTGTATTAACACTACCCTCAATACTTCTAGCATAAACAAAATTAAAACTAAAAACAGATAAAAATAATACAAATAAATAACTAAATTTTTTCATAAACACCACCTTTAAAAAGAAAAAGCATATTGTTCCCAATATGCTTCAAATTATATACCAAGAATATACTTAGCAAATCTTACAACTGTGAATCCAACAGGGATACAAACTAAGAATAAAGCTAAATCATTACCAGCTATAACTTCAAATACATCAGAAACCCAAGCAATCATTTGAGTTAAATAAGAGCTTAATGTTTCAACAATAGATTTACCTTCCATTAAAGAATCTCCTTTCTAAAATTTATATTGAGACATCAGCAATCTTAATACCACTAAAATTTTAAACATACATAAGTAGGAACTCTTAAATTATAATCATTAACAACTACATGGGAAATTTTAATAATTTTCCAACCATAAAGATTATAATCTCCTACTTCATAATATCGATGATTATTACGATTATAAATTCTTCCAAGACTATATCTACGAATTAATTTACCATTTTTATCTTTCCATAAATATAAAATCTTATTTTGAAAATGCTTTTTAATCGTATAAACTATATCAAGTTTAGGAATAACTACAACATCGAAACATAAAGAATCATTATCTTTAACATAAACATATTTAATACCAGAATCTAATTTAATAACATCATAAATACGATAATCTTTATAATCAATCTTACTTTCTAAATAATTAATTTCAATATCATATAAAACATTCTTCTTAACATAATTTGTAACATCATCAACATATAAACTAGAATATTTAAAACTATTATATTCCTCAGCAAGAATATTTTTAGCTAAATATTTCATATTAACCTAAAGGTTTAACATCAAGTATATTAGGTCTACCATTTGGACTTAAATCCTCAAGTTCAAAAGATACACTAGCTAATATAGGTAATGGTCTACCCTTTAACTTATCATATAACTCAACTGGAGCAATAACCTTAACTTCTTTCAAACCTACTTCGTTATCAGATTCAACTGAAATATTATAGAAAATTTGACAAGCTTTATAAGGTTCAGTACTTCCATCAGGAATAAAATCTACTTTCTTATAACGAGTAATTTTTACTTTTTTTTCAAATAAATCATTTTTCATATAAAAAATCCTTTCTAATAAATTAGAGAGGAAAACAGCTGATTGATAAAGAAAAATGATAACTTTACAAGAACACTTTATACATTATGCAAAATAAATAATGGAAATAATATTTTGCTTTTTTTAAATTATTGTCAACCATTTCTCTATATTTAAATGCATATTTATTTTGCAAATCAAATAATAATTCGATTTAAATTAAATAATAAATACAAATGTATAATTAAATATGAATTAAATAATATCCTAATTAATATATTTAATAAGGTTATAAATAATATCCTTATTATTATATATAAATAAGGTTATATAATATAAATCCTATATTAATATTATTTATAAGGATATTAATCTTATAATTAATAAAAATTTACGTATTGAATGCAAAATAGAAGAGAATAGTAAAGAAAAGATAAATGAATGAACAACATAACTAATGCAAAGATAACGCTTAATAAATAATAAAAAGAAGAGTATTTATACCCTTCTATATTTATTATTTAACTGGTTCTGAACTAACCCAATAATATGTTCCATCGTTATTTTTTTGGAATATGTGTTTATATTTAGTACCATATTTTTTCATAAATTTAAATTCAATATTTTTTTCATTTGTCAAAGCTTTAGTACATCTAGTATTTTCTATTTCTGGAGTATAATTAGCATAACAATTATTACCATTTATTTTAATAAAATAATCATAAATTATTATTTTATCTTTATTTTTTTCGACTGCTCTATTAATTACTCTATAAATTTTTGATTCTCCACCAATAGAATATGTATATGTTTCTGATAAACCACAATAATAATTATCATCTTTTAAATAGCAGATGTTAAAACTATCAATTTTAAATGAATCATTATCTTCTACATCTTTACCAAAAATTTTCTTATAAGTATTATCTACTACTTCCCTACTAATTTTAGTAACATTACATACTTTAGTATCATCGTCTATTCTAAAAGTCATATTATCAATAGTACAAGTTGTTTGCTTTTTTTGAGGTTTATATGTTTCTGTTTCCAAATTACTCAATTCAGACTTATGATAAGCAATACAAAGCTTATTTTCCGCACTTACATCTGTATAACTAACTTTTTTATCACTATAATTAAATAATCCATTACAATCAGTTAAATTTTCTGTATTAAAATAATTATGTAATTCTTTAACTTTAGAATCATTTGGATCAATGCTCTTTCCTGAAGCTATTTTTACTATAATAAGAATAATAGTAATTATAATTAAAATAATAATTAAAATAAGAAGTATTAAATCTTTTTCTTTTTTAGGTGCTTCTTCTTTTAATACAATCTTTTTTTTATTTAACTTCTCTTTACTCACAATCCATTCTCCCAATTTATGCTTTTCTTGATTGAATTTCTGCTATTTTTTCAAATACTTCAGAAGCATTAGCTGAATTTATTTCTGTATAACCAAGTTCTTTTAAAGCTTGAATTCTAACTGTATTTAATTGTTGAGTTCTACTTAATTTTTCTTCCTTTTTAGCTTCAATTTCTTCAACAAAATGTTTTCTATTCTCCATTACTTTACTTTTACTTGCTCCACCATTATTATATAAATTTAGTGCAGAATATAAAATACTTTCAAAAATAAATTGTTTATCTTCATTAAAAGCAAATTCTTCAGAGTTAATAAATCCATTTGTTTTGGCCATATATCCAAGGAAATATTTAATCTCTGGTACATTATCCATAGATTGTAAAGAATAATATAGATATCTTACGGCAGCAGCACCACCATTATTATTATCTTCTAATTTTTCTTTTAAAATAAAAGCAATATCATTAAGAAGTACTCTACTCTCTTTATCAAGTCCTTTTAAATCAAGAAAATTATCAATATCACTACCACTTTTTACACCAATATTTAATCTTTTTTCGACATTCATTAAATATTCAGTATCTACTTTAATATTTTCTAATTCTTCTTTACTACCCTCTTTTAAATCTAATAATTGTAGTAAAAGAATTTTCTTTTCTTTTGGCCATTTGTCTAAACTATCTAATACTAAATAATTATAGACCATTTGTCTTGAAACTCCTAAATATTTAGAAAGTTTTACCTTTGAAACCCCTAATTCTTGTAGTAAATCATTTAACTTATCCATGACAACCTCAACCTTCTATCATTTACAATATTATTATAAAAAACTTAACACTTATTTGTCAACCAAAAATTAAAAAAACTTGAATTTTTGAGAAATTGTGCTATTTCAAATCACTTCTTTTAATAATAAACAATTTCTTCTTTTTATAAAAGCAATAAAAAACGTCTTCTATATTCAAATCTTTACTATTCAAAATATATTCTAACCAGCTTTTGTTCTTTTTAATATGGTCTAAGGCCTTATATTGAATAGAACCATCTAATATTAAAGGCATCGGATAAGCACTACTAGTTTTTAAAAAGTTATATTTAAATACAGATAATTTGCCATTTGGCTCTAAAAAAGCATATTCTACATCATCAATATTTTTAATTGAATTTTGTCTTAAACTTAAAAGTAAATTATCCATACTGTATCTTTGTTTTACCATTTCATTATAATTTATTTTACCATTACAAATTATAAGAGATGGCTTACCATCAAAAAATGTTCTTACTTTTCTTGATTTAATTGAAATATAGGCAAGTAATATCTCTAAAAATACTAATAAAGCAATAGGTAAAATAGTTAAAAGTATACTATCCTTAATATTTTCAATAGATATAGCTATTAATTCTGCAATTAAAATCGATACCATTAAATCGATAATACCAAGTTGTCCTACTTCTCTTTTTCCCATTAACCTATAACATAATATAACATAAAAATAAAAGAAAGCAGTTCTAAATAAAACTTGGAAAATTTCCATATAAACCTCACATTCCTTTCCCTTCGTTCAAGGCACACATAGTCATGAAAACTTGAACAAAATTTATTTTATATTTATAATATCAACCTTGAAGGAGTGTGTACTACAAAGCACGTGGAGGTGAGTTGCAGACTTCCTGTAACTCATAGGATTAAATCAGCATATAAACCAGTGCAAATGTGATTGTTTCAAGCACACATAAGTAGTCCT
>CANROK010000031.1 GCA_947632205.1 uncultured Bacilli bacterium | reverse complement strand
TTTCAAAACAAACTGCTGCCGAAATAATATATGATAGAGTAGATGCTGATAAAGACCATATGGGCTTAACATCATGGAAAAATTCACCTAATGGAAAAATAATGGAATCAGATGTTATTATTGCTAAAAATTATTTATCTGAAGAAGAAATTAAAGATTTAGAAGGAATTGTTAGTGCATTTTTAGAAATTGCAGAAAATCGAGCAAGAAGACATATACCTATGACAATGGAAGATTGGGCGACAAGAATAGATAAATTCTTACTTTCAGATGATAGAGATATTTTAAAAGATGCTGGAAAAATATCACATGAAATTGCTTGTGATAAAGCATTAACAGAATTTGAAAAATATAGAATTAAACAAGATAAATTATATAAATCAGATTTTGATTTGTTAATAGAGGAAAGTAAAAGTAGTGGTGAAGAAAATGAATGAAAACAATAATAGGGTTAATAAAAGTGTAATCAACTGGTATCCAGGCCATATGGCAAAAACTAGAAGAAAAATAGAGGAAGAAATAAAGAATATTGATATAGTTTATGAAGTAATTGATGCAAGAATACCAAAATCAAGTAAAATTCAAGACATAAATACATTAATAAAAAATAAACAAAGAATATTAATTATGACTAAAAAAGATTTATGTGATATAAATGAAACAAATAAATGGGCTAAATATTATCAAAATGAAGGTTACCATGTTTTAATTGTGGATTTAAAAGATAGTAATGATTATAAAAAGATAATTGATTTAACCAAAGAATTAACAAAAGAAATCCAAGATAAGAGAAAAAGTAAAGGATTAAAAGAGAAAGATATTAAAAGCTTAATTATAGGTATTCCAAATACTGGAAAAAGTACTTTAATTAATCGTATAATTGGTAAAAATATAGCGAAAGTTGAAAATAAACCAGGGGTTACTCAAGATTTAAAATATTTAAAAACTAATGTTGGCTTATTACTCTTAGATACACCAGGTATACTTTGGCCTAAACTAGATGACCATGAACAAGCTCTTAATATAGCAGCAACGGGAGGAATAAAAAAAGAAATACTTAATATGGATGAAGTATGTATTCATATTTTAAATGTTTTATATTCTAATTATAAGGATATAGCTAAAAATTTATATGGAATTGATAATAATGATGTAGAATATATGTATGAAGTAATTGCTAAAAAAATTGGAGCATACAAAAATAATGAAGTAGACTATGAAAAAGTAAGTATGAAAGTATATAATGATTTAATAAGTGGCAAAATTAAAGGAGTAACATTAGATAGATGGAAGTAGATTTATTAGCATATGAAAAAGATTTATATAAAAAAGGATATAAGTTAATAGCAGGTACAGATGAAGCAGGAAGAGGGCCATTAGTAGGTCCAGTTGTTGCCAGTGCTGTTATTTTACCAATGAATTATCAATTAGATGGTTTAAATGATTCTAAACAATTATCGGAAAAGAAAAGAGAAAAATTTTATGATATTTTAATGCATGATGCAATAAGTATTGGAATAGGTATAGTTGATAATAAAGAAATTGATAAAATAAATATTTTAGAAGCATCAAGAAAGGCCATGAATATTGCTATTAATAATCTAAATATTAAACCGGATTATATATTAACTGATGCGATGAAATTAGATAGAGATGTACCAGTGTTACCTATTATTCATGGGGATGCTTTAAGTTTATCAATTGCAGCTGCATCAGTTATTGCTAAAGTTACAAGAGATCGTATAATGGTTGAACTAGATAAAGAGTACCCTCAATATGAATTTGCAAAACATAAAGGGTATCCTACTAAAAAGCATCTAGAATTAATGAAAAAATATGGTATAATAGATGAATATCGCATGTCTTATAAACCGGTTAAAGACATCATAGAAGGAAGTAGGGTACATGAAAAAGTTTAAGGATAATTATTTATTAAGTTTAATAGTAACAACTATATTAACATTTACAATTGAAATTATATTTAGAATATTAAATAATTTTAGTATTTTAAGTTATGCATCTTTAAGAATACTAATTAGTTGTTTTTTATTATCTTTAGTAATAACTTCAATTGCCAGTTTTTGTAAAAGATGGATAAGAAATACAATTATTGCTATTTATGTTTTATTTTATGCCATTTATACTTGCTTACAAGTTGGTTTTATCAATTATTTAGGAGTATATATATCTTTAAATACATCTAGTCAATTAGGAGCTGTAACTAGTTTAATCGGTGATTTTTTACAATCATTTAAGATAGCATATCTTTGTGTATTTATTCCATTTATTTTTTTAATTGTTTACTTTATCTTAACTAAAAAGCTTGAATATAAAAGACAAAAGTTCAATATTAAAAACAACTTAATTTATATAGTATTAATTCTTATCAGTGCTTTTATTTATACATATACAATTAATGTTTCCTTTATGCAAGATAAATTTCAAATTAAAAGTAATAATGAATTATTTTTAAATCCTAGTATTCCTACAGTTGCTGTCAATCAATTTGGTACTTTAGTCTTTGGAGCTCTCGATCTTAAAACATATTTATATCCTATTGAAGAAGAGCTTAATTTAATATATGCTAATTCTAATAAAGAAAATATAGAAAGTGATAGAGAAGTACCTTCTATATTGGATGAACTTGTTAAAGGTGAAGATAATAAAAAATATGATACTTTAAATAAATATTTTGCGTCACAAAATATAACTGGCTATAATGATTATACTGGTATGTTTGAAGGCAAAAATGTTATTGTTATTTTAATGGAAAGTGTCAATGATGGTATTATCAATGAAAAATATTTTCCAAACTTTATGAAATTATATAATGAAGGATGGCATTTTAACAATAACTATTCACCACGTAATAGTTGTGCCACTGGTAATAATGAATTTAGTGCCATGACTAGTCTTTATTCAATATATAATACTTGTACATCAAATACTTATAAGAAAAATACTTATTTTGAAGCAATTTTTAATCTATTTAATAATAAGGGCTATACAACTACTAGTATGCATGATTATTATGATTGGTATTATGCTCGTAATACTATTCATACTAATATGGGTAGTGGTAAATACTATAATGCCAATGCCTTAAAAATAAAGGCAAGTAATACTTATGGTGAATGGGCAAGTGATTCAGAATTTATGGAAAAGGCCATGGATATATTATTAAGTCAAGATATGGATAAACCATTTATGACATGGTTTACCACAGTAACACCTCATACACCATATACAGTACCATCACCATATGGTGATTTATATAAAGAAATATTTATTAAAGATAACTATAATACTGCTGTTAGTCGTTATTTATCCAAAGTTAAAGTTACAGATGATGCCCTAGGAATAATGTTAGATAGATTAGAAGCTGCTGGTATACTAGATGATACTTTAATTGTTTTACTTGCTGATCATCAACCATATAGTTTAGGAAAAGGTAATGTTAGTACTTTCTTAGATTATGATTTAGATGATTATGAAATAGATAGAACACCACTTGTTATATATAATAGTAAAATGGTGGCTAAATCATTTGATATGTATACTTCTTATATAAATTTATTACCAACTCTTGCTAATTTATTAAACTTAGATTATGATCCAAGGTTATATATGGGTAGTGATGTTTTAGATGATAGTTATAAATCATTAGTAGTATTTGCTGATGGCTCTTGGAAAAATGAAATTGCCTATTATAATGCCGCTAAAAGTAAAATTAAATATTATGGTGATGAAACTTATACTGATGAAGAAATAAAAGAAATTAATAATATGGTAAATAATAAAATAGAAATTAGTAGTCTGGCTATTAAAAATAATTATTTTAATTATTTAGAAGAAAAGTATAAAGAATACAATAAAGACGAAGATGATGAATTTATTTTAGATTATTATAAAGAAAATAATATATGTCCAAAGGAGATTATCTAATCTCTTTTTATTTGACAAAAAAATTAAATATTAATTGACATTATTTAAAAATCATTGTATAAAATATAAATGACAGGTATTAAATTATTGAAGGAGTGAAAAATTGAAAAATATAGTTATAGTAGAGTCACCTGCTAAAAGTAAAACTATTGAAAAATATTTAGCTGGTGATTATAAAGTAGTATCATCTAAAGGACATATAAGAGATTTAGCTACTACTGGTAAATATGGCCTTGGTGTTGATCTTGATAATGATTTTAAGCCCAATTATGAAATAATAAAAGGTAAAAATAAAGATGTTAAAGAATTAAAAAAGTTAGTTGATAGTGCATCTCATGTTTATCTAGCGACAGACCCTGACCGAGAAGGAGAAATAATTTCTTGGCATTTAAAAGATGAATTAAATATTCCGGAGGATAAATATGATCGTGTAACATTTAGAGAAATAACTAAAGACGTTGTTTTATCATCAATTAAAGAACATAATAAAATAGATATGAATTTAGTTAAAGGTGCTGAAACAAGAAGAATCCTAGATCGAATCATTGGTTTTAGATTAAGTAAGTTAATGCAATATAAAACAGGAGGTAAAAGTGCTGGTCGTGTTCAATCAGTGGCTCTTAAACTAATTGTTGATAGAGAAAGAGAAATACTTGCTTTTGTCCCAAAAGAATATTGGACTATTGAAGCTGATTTTAAAGATTTTACAGCAGAACTTTTCAAATATAAAGATAAAGATATTGAAATTAATACGGAAAAAGAAGCTGATGAAATTCTTGAAAAGTTAGATAAATCATTTAATATTAAAGATATAGAAGAAAAAGAACGCAAAAAAGCAAGTAAAGAAGTATTTAAAACTTCAACATTACAACAAATGGCTGTTAATAAACTTAATTTTCCGGCTTCAAAAACAATGAAAATAGCTCAAAAGTTATATGAAGGTGTTGATTTGGCTAATGAAACTGTCGGTTTAATTACTTATATGCGTACTGATAGTGTTCGTTTATCTGATGAATTTATTAAACAAACTATGGGATTCATTAATGGAAAATATGGTAAAGATTATGTTGGCTATGCTAAAACTGGCAAGAAAAATGCTAATATTCAAGATGCACATGAAGGTATAAGACCTACTAGTATTAATAGAACTCCTGAAGAAGTTAAACCATATTTAAGTAATGATGAATATAAATTATATAAACTTATATACATTCGTAGTTTAGCATCTCTAATGGCTGATGCTAAAGTTAAAATGACAACGGTTATATTTGATAATAATGATTATTTATTTAAAACAACTGGTAGTGTACTAACATTTGATGGTTATTTAAAAGTATATCAAGAATATGAAGATAGTGAAGATAAAATATTGCCTGATTTTAAAAATTATAAGAGTAATGTTTTAGTAGCTAATGAAATTAATAAATACCAACATTTTACAAAACCAGCTAGTAGATACACGGAAAGTAGTTTAATAAAAGAACTTGAAAGTTTAGGTATTGGTAGACCATCAACATATGCTACTATTATTAGTACAATTAAAGATCATGACTATGTTAAAATAGAAGATAAAAAATTTGTACCAACCGAAATGGGTATGGAAACAACTGATAAATTGCAAGAATATTTTAGTGATATCATTAATGTTAAATATACAGCCCATATGGAGCAAGATTTAGATGATATTGCCGAAGCTAAAAAAGATAATATCAAAGTATTACATGAATTTTATGATAAATTTGCGCCAATTATGGACGATGCTCTTAAAAACATGGAAAAGAAAGCTCCAACAGAAACGGGTGAGATGTGTCCTGAGTGTGGTAATGCTCTTGTAATTCGCAAAGGCAAATTTGGTGAATTTGTAGCTTGTTCTAATTATCCTAAATGTAAATATATTAAAAAAGAAGAAAAAGATGCTAAAGAAGTAGTTAAAGTTGCCGAATGCCCTAAATGTCATAAAGATATTGTTTTAAGAAGAACAAAAAAAGGTAAAATATTTTATGGCTGTTCTGGATACCCTAAATGTGATTATGCGACATGGTTCAAACCAACGGGAGAAGTTTGCCCTAAATGTGGTAATTTAATGGTGGATAAAAATGGTGTCACTATTTGTGAAAATTGTGATAGTGAAAATTAAGTCAGTTTAACTGGCTTTTTTAGTAAAAATATTTTACATATATTGACAAGATAATAGTTAGGGTATTTAAAAATACATTAAAAATTTGTTATAATTAATTTAGGTGTATTATGAAAAAAGAAAAAAAGAAATTTTTTAAAAATAAAATTCAAATGGTTTCATATATAATAATATTTATAATATGTATTATTCTATTTATAGTAATTGGTTCAATAGATTATGATAAACTTGAAGAAAGTGATGCCGTTAAATTTAATAATTTATATAGTAATGTTTCTAAAGATAATGTTTATCATTTTGCTACATCTACTGATGTTTTAAATATTATTCAAGGAAGAAGTGGTATTGTCTTATTTGGTTTTCCGGAAAACGAATGGACTAAATATTATGCTTACTATTTAAATGAAGTGGCTAAAGAAAATAATATTCAAGAAATTAATTATTATGATTTTTTAAGAGATCGGGAAAACTCTAATGGTACATATGAAACAATTATTACGCATTTAAGTAATTATGTACCAACTAATGATTTAGGTAATCAAAATATTCAAGCTCCGACTATTTTAATTGTTAAAAATGGTAATATTTTATTATATTTAGATGATTTATCAATAATAAAAGGGAATATAAAACCAGAATCATATTTTGATGAAAGTACAATAAATAATTTAATGGAAAAATTAAGAACAGCTTTAGATAATTATAAAGGAGTTTAAGAATGGAAGATAATTTAAAAAGTAAATTAGGATTTATAATATTTTTAATTATTATCATTGCTTTAATAGGGGGAGGACAATATTATTTATATTATATAAAAAACAGCAATAATAAAGTCTCAAATAATGTAAAAGAGAAGAAAAATATAAAAATAGATAATTCTAAAGAATATTTTTATTTTATAAATGAAGATACTATTAGTGATGCAGCCGAAATATATTATAAAGATGTTGTAATTAATCTAAATACCCAATTAGATCTAACGAAAACTCTTGAACATGAAAATGAAGTTTATAAAGAAAATGTTAAATATATAAGTAAAGAACTTGAAAATGGTAATTTAATATCTAAAGATATAGTAAATTATGATAATGATGATTTATTTTCATTAATGTTTAGAACATACGATACTTATGAATCTAATAAATATGCTTCTTTAGTTATAAATGATTTTAATTATAGTTGTCTTGATTTTATAACATTTAATAAAACTAAAGCATATGTTTTTGATATAAGTAATGGTAAATTATTAACTGAAGATGATTTGTTTGATAAATTTAATGTTAATATGGCGGAAATAAAAAAGGCAATAAAAAACCATCTTACAAGTATTCAAAATGAAGAAGGAACCATTAAAATTGATGAAACAGTAAATGATTTAAGTAATTATGCATTGTATATAAATAATTATAATAAATTATGTATATCCTATCTTGTCAAAACTAATGAGGTAGATTATAATGAGGATATGGAGGTTAATATATGAATTTAAGTACTGAAGAAAGAATGGAAAAAGTAATAGAAACACTTGATAATAAGCTTACAAGTATTAGAGCGGGCAGAGCTAATCCAGCAATGCTTAATGGTTTAATGGTAGAATATTATGGAACACCAACTTTAATTAATGCAGTAGCCAATATTACTGTTCCTGAAGCAAGACAATTATTTATTAAACCATTTGATAAAAGTGTATTAAAAAACATTGAGAAAGCCATTAATGAATCTAATTTAGGGCTAACACCAAATAATAATGGTGATATGATTATCTTGACTATTCCCGAACTTACAGAAGATAGAAGAAAAGAATATGTTAAAATGGCTAAATCTATTGGTGAAGAAGCTAAAATAGCTCTTCGTAATATAAGACAAGAAGATAATGATAAAATAAAAAAAGAAGAATTACCAGAAGATGAAGAAAAATTATATTTAGAGGATGTTCAAGAAGCAATTAATAAATATAATAAGATTGTTGATGAAAAAGTTAAAGAAAAAGAAAATGAATTAATGAAAATTTGAAACAGAAATGTTTCTTTTTTTCTTGCTTATTATAAATAAAAGTGATATCATAATTAACAATTATCAAAAAAGGGGAAATTATTATGGAGTTAGTTTTATTTAAAAATAATCAAGAAGCATTTAATAAAGTTAATGAAGCATTTAATAATGGCAAAAGAATAGCTGGTGTTGTCGAAGCTACTGGTACTGGTAAATCATATGTGGTAATGGCTTATATTTTAAATAATCTTGATAAAAAAATATTACTAATTGAGCCATATGTAGGTATTATTGAACATTTCCAAAATAACTTAAAAAAATATTATGGTAATAAATTAACTAATTTAGATATAATAACTTATACTAAACTTACAAATTATTCTCCTACTGAATTACAAAAATTAAATTATGATGTTCTCATTTTAGATGAATTTCATCATATTGGGGCTCCTGTATGGGGTAAATTTGTTAATATGCTAGTTGAATATCATAAGAATATGAAAATAATCGGTACTACGGCCTACACCATAAGAGATCGTAATACCCCATATGTAAGAGATATGGCTTTAGTAGATGGTTTTGAATTATTTTCAAATAATATAGTTTATGAATATCCCCTTGAACGTGCTATTGTTGATGGAGTATTACCAAATGTAGTGTATAAAAGTGCCTATATAGATTTAAAAGAAATGCTAAATAAGATAGAACAAATCTTAGAAAAGAAAAATAACTATGAATTAAAAGTAAAATATCAAAGAGAAATAAGTAAATTAAAAAAAGTTATTTCATCAATGAATATAACTAAAGAATTAATTCAAAAAAATGTCTTTATGGGTAGTAAATGGATTTATTTTTGCCCTCCGAATGCGATCCAAAATGTCAATGATATTGTAACTATGCAAAATGAAATAAAAAATTATTTACTAGAAAAATATCAAGCCAATGATATCATATTTTACACAAGTATCAGCCGAACAACCGATCATGGCAAAAAGAGTAGAGATGCCTTTTATAACGATTTAGATTTAGAAGGAAATGATGTTACTAGAAAGATTAAAATTATGTTTGCTATTAATCAATATAATGAAGGTATTCATGTTCCTAATGTTGATGGGGTCATTATGGGAAGAGAAACTAAATCTGATATAGTCTTTTTTGAACAATTGGGTAGATGTTTATGTATAAGAGGTAATACCGAAGAAAAGAGAAAACAATTAAATAATTATTCCATTGAAAAATTACAAGAAATTTGTAATAAAAGAGATATTTTAATAAATGAAGATACATGCAAAGAAGAAATAATTAATATGCTTCTTTCTCCTACAATTATAGATTTAGCAGGCAATATTTCTTATATTCAAAATTTACAAAATAATATTGTTAATTTATTAAAGAAAGAAAAAAAAGAATATAAGCATGAAAGAATAATTACTAATAAAGATTATATTTATGGTATATATACAAATATAGAAATTATTAATAGTAATATATATGATTTATTACAAAATATTAATAATAAAATAAAACTTAAGTGGGCTGATTATTATACTTTGGCAGAAAACTATTATCGAGAATTTAAAACTTTACGTATTCCAAGAAGTTTTAAAACTTTTGATGGTATTAACTATGCGGAAAATGGCTATAATCTTGGAAAATGGCTTGATGTACAAAGAGAAAATTATCATAACTTTTTAAATAATAAAGAAGAAAAAATTACTATTTCTCAAATTGATTTATTAAATAAAATTAATATGATTTGGCAAGTATATGGTAATTCTTGGGATTTAATGTTTGAAAAAGCCCAAGAATATTACAATAAATTTGGTAATTTAGAAGTAAAGAATAGTTATGTTACTTCAGATGGATACAATTTAGGAATATGGTTAACTAATCAAAGACATGCATATAAATATTTTATACTTAAAAATGAATATGAAAGTAAAAATATTCCTATACCCGATAAAGTTAAAAATAGTAACACTAATGTAATTACAAAAATACAAATTGAAAAACTTAATAAAATTGGGATGATTTGGGATATTCAAGATTATAAGTGGCATAAAATATATAATTTAGTTGTTAATTATAAAAATACTTATGGTAATTTAAATATTCCTTATAGTTTTAAAACATTAGATGGCATTAATTTTTGTAAAAGTGGTTATGATCTATATTCATGGTTAAATAAGCAAAAGCAAATATTTAATCATTATTGCTTAAAGGAAAATACTCCTGGTTTCTTTTGGACTCAAGAAAGAATAGAACTTTTAACTAATCTTTTGGGGACATTTAAAGAAAATAAACCAGCCCATTTTGATATTTGGCTTAATTCATATAATATGGCTTTAGAATACTATGAAGAAAATGGCCATTTAAATGATATTAAAAACGGTGAATTAAAAAGATGGTTAATCAATCAAAGACATATATATAAAAAATATTTGGGTCAAAAAATTAAAAGTAGTAATACTATGACAAAAGAAAAAGTGGATTTATTAAACGATATTGGTATGGTATGGAATTTGGAAGAAAACTATATTGCTAATTGTAAGTTATTTAAAGAATATAACTTAGAAAATTATGATGAAGTTAATTATTATAATTTACTTAAATATTCTAATAGCGATTTAAAAAGAAAAATTCAATTATTACAAGAACATAATATGCCCCTAATTATCAATAACAATTTTAATGATTTAATTTATATAAGTTATCATAAGTTGAAAGAGTATATTATTGAAAGAGAAATGAAATTAGAAAAGAAACTTAAATAAAAGTTTCTTTTTTTGACATTTTATTTAAATTAAATGTGCTATATTAAAATTGGTGATAGAATGAAAAAGATAGTTA
The DNA here is from genome assembly GCA_947632205.1 of uncultured Bacilli bacterium. Lineage (GTDB taxonomy): Bacteria > Bacillota_I > Bacilli_A > RF39 > UBA660 > SIG200. The sequence continues at coordinate 3,965 of CANROK010000031.1, read as the reverse complement.
TAGTATTTATCTTTATGATATTAGGTATTTTTATTACATTTTTTTATTTAAATCAAGAAAAAATATATGATGATGATTATATGGTTTATGCTCTTGAAGTAAGTGCTTATAAAGATTTTGATGAAGCCAGCAATATTTTAGATAGTTTACCATCAGGAATTATGGTTTATGATAATAATAATTACAAGCTATATACGGGCATATATGAAGATATTGATTTAGTAAATAGAATGATTGCTACTTTAACGGAACAAAATATTAAAGTATATTTAGATACAATAAAAGTTGATAATGTTTTTTATAAAAATTTAATAAATTATGAAAAATTGGTAAGAAAAACTACTGATTCTAAATTGTATGATAATTTAAACCAAAGTATATTAAATAGTTATGCTAAGAGTGTTGCAAATGCTTAAGCTAATTAAAAATAATTATTTATTCTTAATCTTATTTTTAATAATTTTAATTAAAGAGCCAATATATAAAATGATGCATATAAAGGATAATATTTATAATTCCTTAAGTTGTCATTTACTAGAAGAAGATTATAATAAACTATTGGAATTTAATAATATTGATGTTATATATGATGTTAATTATATTAATACGATAATTATTTATAAAGATATTTATAATTATTTGAATGAAATTACTATTAAAGGAGGAAGTAATCAAGATATTTTAAAATATCCTGTTATATTTGACAATACTTTAATAGGAGTAATTGATAAAGTGAATAAAAATACTAGTATCGTTAAATTATTAACTAACAAAGATAGTAAAATATCCGTTAAAATCAATGATGAAATTGGTTTATTAGAAGAAAAAGATTCAGAATTAATAGTTAGTAATATTTCTAATTATAGTCAAATAAAAGTTGGAGACATGATATTCACATCTGGCTTAGGAAATATAAAAGATAATATTTATATTGGTTTGGTTAAAGAAATAATTGATACTAATAAGGATATCGAAAAAATAATTAAAGTAGATTATCGTATTAATATTAAAGATATAGATTATGTAACTATTTTAAAGGAGACAAAATGATTTATTTATTAGTGTTACTTGATGTTTTAATAACCAATTATACTAAATATAACACCTATTTTTTTATTATATATCTTTATAATAAATCATATAAAGATTATTTATTAACTGGTTTAATATTAGATTTAATAGTCACCCATTCTTTTTATAATACAATAATTCTAACAATTATTTATTTTATTAATAAGTTATTTAAATATCTTAATTTTCATAATTTTTTTGTCTATATTTTTATAAATATTACAAATTATATATTATTTATTATTATTAGTAATATATTTGTTTTATCTAATATAAAAACAATTATTTTAAATATTGGTTATAGTTTAATTATCAATGGTATATTCTATATTTTAAGTTATAAAGGAAATAAATTATATTTAAGATGAATATAATTTACTGGTGATAATAATGAATATGGATGAATATACGAAAATTAATCATAAAAGACATAGTCATTATAATAATTCAAATCATAAATTTTTTAAATATATAAAATTTTTAATAACAAGGATATTATTAAGTATCATATTAATTATAAGTACTTTAATATTAATAAGAATAGATGAAAATAATAAAATATACTTAGATAAATATGTTTTTAGAGATTCACTGGAATTTACAAAAATAAATAAATGGTACCAAGATAAATTTGGTAAATTACTGCCAAATATTGATACTGATAGTAATTTAGTCTTTGGGGATAATGATTTAACGACAAATAATTATGAAAATTACGAAGATGGTATTAAAATTAAATTAGATAAAGGATCACCTGTATCATGTATTTATGGAGGATTAGTTGTTTATATTGGTGAAAAAGAAAAATATGGTAATACATTAGTTGTTCAAGGTAATGATGGTATAAATTATTATTATGGCAATATAATAAATACCAGTGTTAATATCTTTGACTATATAGAAAAAAATACTTTAATTGGTGAAACTAAAGATGAATGGTTATATTTACTTTTAGAAAAAGATGGAAAATATCTTGATTATGAAGAATATCTTAAACAAAATTAAAATTAATTATTATACATATTTTTTTATATTACTTTGTTGTATTTGTGGTTATATAAAGAATATAGTAATAATTTTTTTTATATGTATCTTTCATGAAATGGGCCATGTTTTGTTTATTAAATTATTTAAATATCAAATAGTAAAAATTGAAATATTTCCCTTTGGAGGATATACAGAAATTTATAAAAAAATTAATAGTAGTATTTTAAAAGATTTAATAATTGGTTTAGGAGGAATGTTATTTCAATTAATATTAATGCTTCTTTTAATAATGTTTAAAAAATATTTTAATATTATAACTTACAATTTATTTATTAAATATAATTTAACTATATTAATATTTAATATGTTACCAATAATTCCTTTAGATGGCAGTAAAATAATTCAATGTTTATTTGAATATATATTACCATATACTAAAGCATATCATTTTAATATTTATTTATCTATCTTATTAATTATTATTTTTATATATTTGAATTATCAATTTCACATAGATAATTATTTTATTTGTAGTTTTCTCATTTATAAAATAATTATCTATTGTAAAGATTATAAATATTTATTTAAAAGATTTTTATTAGAGAGAAGTTTATATGAAATAGAATATCGAAAAATTAATAATCATACAAAAGAAATTAAGAATTTAAAAAAGGGGGTTTTACATTATTTTTATAAAAATAAGAAATATATTCGGGAAGATAAAATAATTAATGAGTATTTAGGAATAAAAAATTGACAAATGGTTAGTTTTTTGGTAAAATCTAAGTGTTTTAAGTCATTTCGGAAAAAACCGCACTGAAAAGGTCTCTAAAATAATTATTACCTTAAGGGCGCGACTTAAATGAAAATAATATAAGGAGGTATGAAATGAAAGCTGTATTTAAGACAGGTGGAAAACAATACTATGTCACTGTTGGTGATGTTATCTATGTTGAAAAATTAGATGCTAAAGAAGGTAGTACTGTTACATTTGATGAAGTATTATTCGTTGATGGTGTAGCTGGTACACCAACTGTTAAGGGAGCTACTGTTGAATGTAAAGTAGAAAAGCATGGTAAAAATAAGAAAATTATTGTTTTCAAATATAGACCTAAAAAGAAATATCGTAAAAAGCAAGGACATAGACAACCATATACAAAACTTGTTGTTACGAAAATTAATAAGTAATTATGATAAAAGTTGTTTGTTGGGACAAAAAAATTGAAATAAGTGGTCATGCTTATTTTGAATCTTATGGTAAAGATATTGTTTGTGCTAGTGTATCAAGTATTATATTTACTACATTAAATGGAATACTTAATATTAATGATAAGGCAATTCAATATATTAATGATGATATTTTAGAAATATTTATTTTAAGTGATGATGAAATTACTGCGAAACTTATTAAAAATATGATTGATTTATTAAAAGAATTAGAAAAACAATATCCTAAAAATATTATAGTAAAGGAGAATAAAGATGTTATTTATTAAGTTAGATATTCAAAGATTTGCCCATAAAAAAGGACAATCTTCTACTGATAATGGTCGTGACTCAAGAGGACGTAGATTAGGAGCTAAATTATCTGATGGTCAAATTTGTACTGCTGGTTCTATAATTTATCGTCAAAGAGGAACAAAAATTTACCCGGGAAATAATGTAGGTATGGGTAAAGATCATACATTATTTAGTAAAATAGATGGTGTAGTTAAATACGAAAGATTAGGTAAATCAAGAAAGAAAGTAAGCGTTTACGAAGCATAAGTAAATGCTTTTTTATTTATCTAAATACCAATAATTGCATTATTTTATAAATATGATATACTTTATATCTTGACTTTGACAGTAAAAACGAGCAATTCCTTTAATTATCTAGGTTTGCTCGTTTTTAAAATGTTGTACAT
>CANROK010000030.1 GCA_947632205.1 uncultured Bacilli bacterium | reverse complement strand
ATTATATAAAAGAATATAATAAAATAAATAGAAATGTAACTGAAAAATTATTAAATGTTTCTAAAACAAGAGCTTATGAAATTTTAAATGAAATGCTTAAAAAAAATATACTTAAAAAAGAAGATGTTGGAAAAAATACATATTATGTATTAAAATAAAATTGATTGATTTACTATATATTAAATCGTTATGAACAATAGTTGTAGATATCTTCTATAATAGCTCCAATTTGTACTTTAGTCGAACTTTATAGTTCGATTTTTTAATAAAAAAAATGAACTTTAATCGAAAAGTGGTCGAATGCATTGATAATATATAACCTAATCATTATCTTTTATATTGTACTTTTATTTTAATTTTTGTACTAACTCAATTCCATTTTTAGTTAATGTAACAGACTTAGTTTTATAATTTGCAGGATATAAATATCCTTTTTCTATTAATGAATTTAATGCGTCAAAAGAATATCTCTTATAACTTCTATTAAACATTACTTTATCTAGTTCATCATTTTCATTATATACATACCCTTCCTCTTTCCAAGATGTTAAATATAATAAAAGTAAAGTTAATTCTTCAATTGTTTTATCCATAATATCTACTCCTTTAATTTACTAATAGATTGTTCTAAATGTTAATTACATTATTTCAAAGAAATTATATCGTAATGTTATAACTACTATATATACTATTTTTAAACCTTAGATATTTCATCTATAAGCGCTGGCTTATTTGAGTATTTTTCTTTTAATTTAATAATAAATTGATTAACTAATATATCTCCGTTTTTTATTCCTTTTATATGTCTTAATTTACTTGCCAAATATTGATATGCTTTCCTATTTTGTGCTATAAAAAGTTGTCTGTTACAATCTTCCAAATAAATACTAAGTAATTCTTTGGTATATTTAGGTAAAACATATTGTTCATATCTTGTAATAGTTTCAAAATTACTATCCTTTATTAAATCAAATAAGTCATCAATCATATTTTCTTCAATAAAAATCTTAGATAAAAGGTCAAATGATGTATATTCTCTTCTATCTATTTTACTTAAAATATTATATAATTCATCTCTCCACTCATTTTTATTATACAAAATTTTTATCTTTTTATATGTATAAAAATCATATTTGTCATAAATATATAAAGCATCATACAATTCTTTTTTATACTCTTCAGTCATATCATTACTTTTATAAATGTTTAAAAGCATATCAGATATTTCTTTTTCATTATTTTTGTGTTTAACTCTATAATCTTTTAACATTTTTATTATTTCTTTCAAACTTTTTTCTTGCTTCAATATTTCAATATACTTTTTAAAAATCTCAAAAATATCTATATTGTTTTTTATAAGTTCGAATTTTTTATCATAATCATCTGTAATTTCATACAAATTTATCAAATATTCAATATATTCTTGTTTTCTATAATCCGAATCCCAATCATCCTTTTCTAAACTAGAAATTGCCTTTAGTAATACTTCTTCACATTCTTTAGAAAATCTTCCATCCTCTATAAATATATTTATTATATCCTTTATTTCAATAGAATAGTTACCTAGATCATTTGTTATTAATTCATTTGAAACATAATTAAATATTTGTTTGACAACAGGATTTTTATCAAGATTATCGATAGTTTTATCAAGAATTTCATATATTACTTCAATGCAATTCTCACCTATTTCTCCTGTTGAACCATTAGAATCATCAATAGCCAAATCAGGTATTTCATCAAGTATACAAGTAATTAATTCAAAAGCTGTATCAAATCTAGTATTTTCAATAAGTTTATATGCCTCATCTATAAATTCATTCATTGCTCTTGTATAATTATAAGATTCTCTATAGTCAATGAATCCATCCCTACCACCAGCATCATAAATTGCTTCTCTAACTTTATTTTGATAGTCTAATAAAGATGGGACTTCAAAATAATTCATAAAATTTTTTCGAAAAGCATCGTATACCTTTTCATTGTTATTTAATAAATTAACTAGAAAAGATTTTAAATCATTAGCATCTATTTTATTTAAAACATCTTTAATGTTTTGCCTTTTGGAAGTTATTTTATCATATTCTTTTACATCTTCATTATTTATATAATAAAGTAGTGCAACTATATGTTTACATTCACCATTATCTTCGAAATAAGGGCAAGTACAATAAAAATCAACAACTTTTTTTCTATCTATCGTTACCTGAACCCTATAAACTTCTGTTCCAACAACACTTGCACTTATAGTATTATCCTCAACAAATACATCATCAACTAAACCTTCTAAATAATAATTATATCCTCTTTGTAATATTCTTTTTTCAAACTCATCTTCAAAATCAATCTTCATATCTTACCACTCATTATCGCATCAAAATTATTCATCTCTACGAAGATTATATCATATTTCCTAATGTTTTCATAATAAATTTCCTAATAAAATCTATTAGCAAGAAAATTTACATAAAATAAAAAAGAAACATTCAATATTGCATGTTGAGTGTAACCAAAATATTTTGGTTACACCTAAATCAAACTAAATTGAGTTAGGTGGATTTTTTTTAATATTAGCAATTATTGAATGGATATTATATTCTTAAATAATGATCTTTTTAGGCAAAATAACCATACAAAATATTTAATTTCGCATACATTATGAGTGGGATAGTATAAAAGCTATTTCCAAAATGCTAAATAGAAAGGAATTTATGATATGCATAATAATAAAATGATAATTATTATTGCCTTTCTTGCAACTATTTTTTTAATGGCTATTGGCTACTCCACATTTGCTACCGATTTTATAATTAATGGAACAACTGAAATTACAGGAAATTGGGATGTACGTATAACTAATATTAAAGCTGTCCAAGTTCCTGAAGGTTGTGATGCTGGTAGCCCAACTTTTACTAAAGATTCAGCTAATTTTAGTGCTAAACTAAATAAACCTGGCGATGAAATAATTTATGAAGTTACTATTGAAAATTTAGGAACTATTGATGCAGAATTACAAACAATAATATTTACTGAGGAAATTGATGGCATTGATGAAATTAACTATACAACTTCTGAATTAAAAAAAGATTTAAATGCTGGTGATAAAACAACATTTAATATTATGGTAACTTATGTTAAAGGAACGGAAAGTATTCCTGAAGTTAAAACTAAAACATTAATGGGTATAATACAATATGTTCAAAAAGAAGAAGCTTAATAATAAAAATTTATTTTTTATTTTACTTATTTATACTATAGGTCATATCTTTTTTTATAATAGTAATTTTTATATAAATTATTTTAACTCTTTATTTTGGTTAATTTTTTTAATTATTTTTTATTATCAAGATAAAAATGTTTTAAAGAAAAAATATTTTAATCAAGTTTTAATTATTTCCATTATCTTTTTTATTCTCTATTTTTTATCTGGCTTTATTTTTGGTTTTACTAAAAGTCCATATAATCACTCATTTATAAGTATTTTTTATAATTTAATTAAAATTATTTTACCAATATTTGGTATCGAAATAATTCGTTATAGACTTTTAAATAGTAATAATTCCAATAGATTGAGAGCTTTAATTACCATTATTATCATCTTAAGTGAAATTAATTTTAAAGCTCTCTTTTTTTCTAATAATATAATTTTATTTCAATACATTGCTTCTATAATTGTACCAATAATTACAAAAAATATTTTATTTACTTATTTATCTTTAAACTCTCATTATGATATTCCTGTAATAATCAGTTTATTAAATGAAGTTCCTACTTATTTATTACCTAGAATTCCTTATAGTAATTGGTTTATAACGGGTTCTTTATCTATTATTAAATATGCAATTATTTATTGTTTGTTTAAATATTATATTTTTAATAATAAAGTAAAAAAAACTTCCATTATAATCGATACTTTAACTATTATTATTTCTTCTCTATTAATATTTTTTATGCTCGGATTATTTAAGTATCAACCTATAGCTATTTTAAGTTTCTTTAAATCCAAATAGTTATTTTTCTAATAGTAAAATTTCTGATTATTATATAGCAAACTCTATTAAAAGTATTGATATTCATTTTAATTATTATTTAAAAAATAAAGAAATTATGAATTATTCGTATGATATAACTGCAACTTTAAAAAGTTATGCTGATAATGGTACAAAACTTGTTTGGGAAAAAGAGTTTAATTTAGATTCTAATAAAAAGGAGAGTCAAAAGGAACTAATAATAAATAAATTTTATAATTTAGATTATCAATATTATGCTAACTATGTTAAATCTTTCCAAGAATATTATAATATTAAAACTGAAAATTATTTATATATTAAACTTAATATTAACATTGATGATTCACTAAATCCTTATATCTTATTAACAATTCCCATTAATAATATAGTAGATATAACTATGGAAGATAATACAGGTATAAATACTAATAATGAAAACAATGTTATTAATAAAAAAGAAATATTTATTATTATAATCATAGCAATTATTCTTTTAATTATTAAAAATAATTATAAACTAGATAGTGAATCTAATCTTCTAAAACATAATAAAGATATAATTATGAATATTAAAAATAAACCATTTATAAATAGTAATAACATAATATATTTGACTGATTTAAAAGATTTAATTAATATTGCCATAAATTATAATATAAACATCTTTCATTATCAGAATAGTTATTACATTATTAAAGATAATAATTATTATATGTATAATTTTAATAAAAAATTTAAAACGACAATTTAAAAAATTAGTTGATTTAAAGATAAAATCGTCGCACTAATATTGCGGCGATTATTTTTTTATAAAGAAACAATATTGTATTCACATTTAAATTAAGTTTCAAATATTTTTATAGTCAATTTATCTTTTATAGAATATAATATCATTTAAGGAAGGCGTTATAATATAAAGGTGATTTATGAAATGCTTAAATAAATATAAAAATTGTCATATTCCCTACCCTTATTATGATAAAAAAAGTAATATTATAAAATGGATTATGTACAATGAAACAACTAAACAAATTGAAAAGAATAACTCTCTACAAGATGCTTTAGAAAATAATATTCAAAATAACTTAATTTATCATTATAAAGCTAAAATATACAAAGTTGACGAAATGAAATATCAAAAAGAAATATGTCATTGTCATAGTTTTGATGAAATCATTAAAGTTCTATATAAATATCCTGAATCTTTCTTAATACCTAAAGAATATAAAAATGAATATAGTAACCAAGAACTAAAATTATTAAAAGAATTTAAAAATTATCTTTTACTTATTGGCTTAAAAGATTATAAAATTAGTGATGAAAGATTAAATTTAGAGAAAAAATATATTAAGATATATAAAAAGAAAAATAAATCAATTATAGATAAAGTTATGATGTTTTATTTAGATAAAAAAGAACAAAAATTAATAAATAAAGAAAAATATATGAGATGTGTAAATATCAAAAATAAATAATATAAAAGCCACTTTCAAATCCGAAAGTGGTTTTAATTATCTATTTAATTTAATATTTTCTTCATTCTCTAATAAAGAAATAGTATATTCATCAAATTCACCATTATAATATTTATCTATAACTTCTTTAAATAAATTAATGGAAGGATCTACATAATAAAATAAAGTCATACAAGATTTAACTTTTAAATCATCAGGATATCCTAATATATTTGTTATATTATCATTATTAATATTTAATAATGATTCTGTAATTTCTAATAAATTATTTCTTAAATATTTATTCTTTAAATAATGCTCTGCTTCTTCTTTATTTTTAATTCCATAATAGATAGCATTCCTACTACTGCCAAGTGCTTCTAACTGAGGAAATATATACCATATCCAATGGCTTCTTTTCATCCCGTTTCGTATTTCTTGTAGTGCTATTTTATAAACTCTTTTTTGAGCTATAACAAATCTTTCTAAATCATCCATTCCCTTACCTCCTAGTTTTTCTTCTTTAATGTCTTTTCCCAACTCTTTAATATATTTTCAATAGTTTGATTAGGTAATTCATTATTTTTTATTTTCGCTTGAACTATTTTATTATTTTTAACTTCAATTGTAACAAAAGATTTATTAATATTACTTTTTTCTCTCATAAAATAAATATGAACTTTATTTTGACTATATAAAGATGCATAAGTTCTAACACAATTATTTTGCATACTTCCCTCTTCAATTAAACTTTCAAGAGAAGGAGCTGGATATATAACATAATTTTTATCTTCATATTTATTTACTGTTAATTTCTTAGCAATTTTCTTAATATTTTTATCAATATTTGGCTCATTGATTAATACCATTTGTTTATATAATTTATTATGTTCTTTAATAAAATCTTTAGGATATAATACATTTTTATCTTTTAAATTAAATCCAAGTTTACTAGCCATATTTATATAGTCATAGTATTCATATAACTCTTCTTCATTAATCATATCTTTTATTTTTAAAAAATCAACATTAACAATTTTAATTATATCTTTTACAAGTTCAATGTTATCTGCTACAAATTTTATTGCATCTAGATCTTGACACTTTATTAATTCTAAAGCTTTAAATTCATAATAATCTAAATTATTTTTCACAATAAATTCTTTATTATCTTTAAATAACTTTTTTAAATTATTATTAAATTTCTCAAGATAAAAAGGACTAAAAGCCATATTATATAGTTTATTTTTTATTAAAAATTCAAAATCTTGATTATAAAACGGAGCAAAAATAATATTTAAAATATTTACTTTATTATTTTTTAAATAATCTTTTACTTTCCATAAATTTGTATATTTATAAATAGTATTTTTTAATTTATCTAAATTATCTACATATAGATAATAACTTTCCTCATCATCAATTAAATCATAACCTAATATATATATTTCTTCTGTTTGTTGTAATCTTTGATGCATTTCTTTAAAAGTCATTTCAATATTATTATAAAGTAGATCTTTTATTCCTTTATTAGTAATATGAAAGACCCTATAAACTTCATAATTATTAGTATAATATGGAATACTTATATTGGGATTATTGTAAGTAGTTAATCTTTTAATAACGTATAACACTACTTCATCGTTAATAACTTCAAAGGTAAAAATTAAATCACTATATCTATAATTTTTAATATCTTTAATATCACTAATATAAAAATATATATCTTTATTAAATTTTTGATGACACTTATCACAATAATCATCTGTTAATTCTTTAAAACAATAAGGACAATAATATTTAACTGTATCATATATTACTCTTACAGGATACTTATTAAAATAATCAATTATATAATCAGGTATATCTTCTCTTTCTTTCCAGATAGGAAGTGGTTCTTCTTCAATCTTTTTAAAAAATTTATCAAACTTCAACTGACGCATTTATTACTCCTTAATTTTTAATAGTATCCATTTGTTCTTGTAATTTTTCCCAAATTTTAACCATAGCAAATGTATCTAGTTCACAATATTTAAGTAAATTTTTTCTTACTTTCATTTGTTCTTCTTTACTTAAATTTCCTAAATTAGCATAAGCATTCATTGCTTCACTACCATTATGAATTAAATCTAAATTATGATAATTTAAAGCATCATCACTTGGAAATAATGCTGGTAATACATATTTAATTGAATATGAACCATACATTTCTTCCGTATAATACTCTCTTTTATAAAAAGGTATCATTAAATCTTTAATATTATCATGAATATTCATTAAATGTTCCCTTAAATCAGGATATAAATAAGCTAAATTTTTAATAACTGTTTTTTCAAAACTCATATTATAAGCAAGAGTACATACATTCTTTGGAATATCTTTGACTAATGATTCTACTAATAATCGTCTTGGATCAATATTTGCTTCAGCTAAAAATTCTTTATGTTCTAACTTACCATTTTCTTTTTCGATATAATGCAAAGAATATTGAAAAGGTATTTGCATATATGGTTTTACTCCATCATATAAAGGAATTGGTTGTTGAAAAGTTTCAAAATCTAAAAAATATAAAGGATATGATAAAGTATCTAAAAATTCTTTAATTTTATTTTTATCAATAACTGGTTCTTTATGAAATAATTCAAATTCAATTTGTTGTTTATATTTATCATTAATTTTAGTATTTAATAAATCTTCATATGAATATATTCCTTCTTTATATAAATTAAATTTTTTACTATTACTCATTCCTCTTATATTAAAAACATTTTTTAAAGGTAATGATTTAGTACAATACTTAAAGAAAGGACATTCATAGGGAGTAACACAATGAATACCTAAATCAATTGTCGGTTCTTTATTTTCTAATAAAGAACTCTTTATCTTTTTTATATTATTCTCTACTTCATTTAATTTACCATTAATAATTTCTGTTAAATCTTCTATATTAAATAATTTATCTAATTCTAATTCACCATATCTTATATAATTGCTATTTATATATACTAAAGAGGATGATGATATATTATAACCTAATTTTTTTAAAACGAATACTTGATAAGCTAAATCTTCAACATAAATATCTTTTATCTCAGTTGAACTTTTTACTTCATAAATAGATAAATCATCACCATTTTTAACTAGAATATCCACACTACAAAAATTATTATCATATAAAAATGATGCTTCTGTTATAACTATCTTATCTTCTTTTAAATATTTTTCTGTTTTCCTAAGCATTACATTTAAATCATTATTGAATTCTATGTCAATGTGACTACCAAATAAATTTTTAGCTAAAGAACCAACAGAGATGCCATTATCAAATACTGATTCATTATTTACCTCTTCTTTTAATTCACTTTTATAAGTATCAAGCCATAACATTTTTTGACATTGTAAGCCATTACAATATTTAGATTTAGATAAATTATCTTTCATATAAATTCCCTCTTAGGGATATTATAACATAACTATTCACGATAAGATATGTCATATTTACTTGGCCCTTTTATACATTTACCATAAATATCAAATGATGATGCATGACATGGACAATCCCAAGTTTTATTTACTTCATTAAAGATTAAACTACATCCCATATGGGGACATTTATTATATACTTTATACTTCTTATTATTTTCTTCATATATACCAATACTTTTTCCCTTTTCATTAACAATTTTTACATTAGTATACCATTTTTTATTTTTTATAATTTTACTTCTTAGATAACCCCACATATTTAATGCTAAATTATATAAATAAGAAAATAAATAAATTATATTATTAGTTCTTAAAGGACTACATAAATTAATATATTTATTATTTTTATCTAAAATAATATCACTTAATATTAAACCCGCTAAAGTACCATTAGTCATACCCCATGTATTATAACCTGTTCCAATTAAGATATTAGGATTACTTTTATTTATAATGCCAATATATGGTATTTTATCTAATGTTAATAAGTCATCATTTTTCCACACAAATTCAACTTTATTATTTTGATTAGTTAATTCTTTATAATTTTTACTTTCATCTAATTTATTACAAATATTAACAGAGTTACTTAAAAATAATTTATAACTATTTTTATCTTTATAAAATCGAACTGATTTAGTTGGCTTTTTACTTGTTATATAAGTATATTTATTATAATTATCTAAATAAGCCATAATATATGATTTTTCAATATGAGTTTTAATAGGCATAAAAAAGGGAAATAAAAAGAAAGGATAATGACAATCAACAATTATTTTTTTAGTTTTTATTTTATTATTTTTAGTATAACAAATATAATTATTATCTACTTTTTTAATATCTATTACTTTAGTCATCTCATATATTTCTTTATTATTTTTTAAACATATTTCTTTTAATTTATTTAAATATTTTACTGGATTAAATACATATGTATCACTAACCATAATAGCATATTCTTCATTATTATTTATTTCGTTTACAATTGATCCAAATTTTTGTAATAATTCTTTTTCTACTTTTAATTTTTCTATTTCTTTTTCATTATTTGTATAAACATAAGAAGATACTTTTTCTAAATTACATTCTATATTTTCTTTTTTAATTATATCTTTTAATTTATTAATTGCCTCAATTTGACTATCATAATATAATTTAGCTGTATCAATATCATATTTATTTGCTATATCATAATAAATATGTTCTTGTAAATAATTTATTTTAGCTGTTGACTTACTCGTAGTACCATGACCAATTAAATCACTATCTACTAAAGTTATTTTTAAATTACTATCTTTTAAAAAATATAATGTTGATAAACCAGTTATACCTCCCCCAATAATTAAGACATCTGTTTCAATATCTTTATTTAATTTCTTTATTTTATTATCATACTTATCTTTTAACCAAATACTAGTATACTTCATTAAAATCACCATTATTAGTATGGTTTATAATAAAAAAAATAAGCACTAAACTTATTTTCTAGATTTTAATATTCCTAACCCTATATGTAATGGTTCATTATTTATTAATTTTCTTTTTAATTCTCGTTGCAGTGAAGTATCTTCTTTTAATAAATTATAATCACAATCACTACTTGCATCAAAGGCAAATTTTAAAAAGTCATCTTTATTTTCAATATCTTCCACAATATTAAATAAATTTTGAAATTTCATAATATTACTATTTTCATTTAATATTTCTTTTAATTCCTTACTTAATAACCAAGAGTTAGTAAAATATATTAATTCTTTATCTTTCGTTTCAGGAAAATACTTTCTTATATATTCATCTACATTATTTAAAGATTCTAGTACATCACTTTCTAATAAATTATTTCCTCTTGGAATATGTATTTTAATATATTTATAATTACCATTATAATAATCATCCAATCTATTTTCATTTCTCGGACTTACTTCATATTGTAATCTTCCCTTTTGGATAATATAAGCTTTAACAAAATATGATCCCCATAACATTTGACTAAATCTAATTCCATCTAAATTAAATCTTTTATTATCCATAGTTATCGTTTCTTTAATATTTAATTTATGCATATCTATTTGCTTGGAATCATAATTTTTAATATTAATGTTTTGGATATGAATTGGATAACCACAAAGCAAGGAAATAACCGGTATCATAAAACTACCATTATCTTTAAAAGTATCCTTTTGATATCCCCAATGCCATATATCATAATAATCCGAGAAATTACTATTATATAAAATATAATATAAAGAATAACAAAATAAATTAAGTTTATGATCGTTATTTAATTTATCTACTTCTTCTAAAATTCTCATTTTATATTGATTATCTAATCCATAAAATTCAGTTATTTGCTTAAAATCATATTGTTTTAACCAATCCTTATTATAACTTTCCCATATTTTATCATAATTATTTTGTAAAGAATTAGGTACAAAATTTAAATTAATATATTTTAATAATTCTTCTAACTCTATCATTTATCTAATTTCCTTTTCATAGTTAAATCATTATTTAATTCATTAAACATTATATTTAAATTATTTATTTTATCTATAGAAAGATTATTATATTCTATAAGTTTCAAAATAATTTCTCTACTTATTTTTTTATGAATATTATTTAATTCTCTATTTTGAATTAAATGACTAATTAATTCATATGTTTCATTACTATATTTTATTTGAAAATTTTTATTAGCGTTTATTAAATCATTAACATTATCTAATCTATCAGATAACTTTAAGATTAAGGCCTTATCACTAATATTTAAAACTTTATCTTTTAAATAATTTAACTTACCAACTTTAGCTTTTTCTTTATCATCTGTGGTAACTTCTAAAACTAAATCAGCAATATCTTTACCAAATAATATTTCTATTTCTTTATAAGAAGCATCAGTATCTTCAATTGTATCATGAAGTAAAGCAGCATAAATTAAATTATCACTATCTTCAATATTTAAAGATTCTATATAACTAGCTACTCTTTTAGGATGTTCAATATATGGTGTATTATCTTCTCTTACTAATCCTCTATGCATAAATGTAGCATAATTTAATATCTTTTTATATAACTCATTCATTCTAAACCCTCCTTTTACATTATAGTATATTTAAAATAAAAGTTAAAGAAAAGAATTGACAGAGAAACTATTTATTTATAAAATAAAATAGAAGAAGGTAAACCAATATGTCAAATATAATTAATAGAATATTGGAGTTGACAAGTGAAAATAAAACGGTAAATGAAATAGCAAATGAATTACATTTAACAAATAGACAATTGTATAATATTTTTACCACAATTAAGAATAAGGGATTGGATTTTTCTAGGAAATATTATGCCAATGGTGAAATTATTTATAAATTAATTAAAAATTTAAATACTAATACTAACAATAATATTTTAATTACTAGTCCTAATGAAAAAAATATTAAAGTATTATTGAAATCAGATTGTCACATTGGTTCAATTTATGAAAGAATTGATTTAATTTATAAATGTTATGATTATTGTACAAAAAATAATATTCATGTCATTTTTGATTGTGGTGATTTTATTGATGGTATTGTTGGTGGTAATAAAAAATTACATGAAAATGCTAGTGAACAAATTAAATATTTTTTAAAAAATTATCCATTTGATAAAGATATTATTACTTTTGGTATTTTAGGGAATCATGATATAAATACGCTTATAAACGATGGAGTTAATTTTGAAAATGTTTTAAAGGCCTATCGTCATGATATAGTTTCTTTAGGTTATGAAAAAGGTATTTTAAATATTAAAAATGATATTGTTTATTTATCTCATCCTATATCTAATTTTGATTCTAAAGAAGTTAATGATAATTACATGGGACAAAAATTAATATTTGAAGGTCATAGTCATCGGGCCTCAATTATTGATACACCTAATTATTTAAAAATTAAAGTTCCCTCTTTGGTAACTTTTGAAACTAAAGATCATCCTGCTTTTATGGTAGCAACATTAAATTTTGAAGAATATGGTTATATTAGTAGTATTAACCTAGAACATTATTTAATAATAGATAATAACATTGTTAAAGTAAATGATACTTTTGTTAGTATAATTGATAATAAAACAATTATACCTGCAAAAAGTCGTTATGAAGAAGAATTACCAAAAAAATTAATCTTGAATAAAAATGAACCTTTAAGCCAAATAGAAAAATTTAATAATAAATATAATAAAGCATAATTAAAAAAATATGAAGCAACCTATAAAAGAGGTTGTTTTAATATGCGTAAATTAGAAAAGTATCAAAAGAAAAGAAATTTTAAAATTACAAAAGAACCAAAAGGTAAAGTAACTAAAAATAGTAAAAAATTAAAATTTGTTGTGCAACATCATTTAGCTAGAAAAGATCATTATGATTTTCGTTTAGAACATAAAGGCGTATTACTAAGTTTTGCTGTTCCAAAAGGGCCATCTTACAATTATCAAGATAAAAGATTAGCTATTATGGTTGAAGATCATCCTTTAAGTTATCGTAATTTTGAAGGAATTATTCCCAAAGGTGAATATGGTGCGGGTGTTGTTATGCTTTGGGACCGAGGTACTTATGAAGCAAATAATAATTTTACTAAGGGCTTAAAAGAAGGTATGTTAAAGTTTACTTTAAAAGGCGAAAGATTAAAAGGTAAATGGGCTTTAGTCCAAATTAAAGATAATAATTGGTTACTCATAAAAGAAAAAGATGATGTTAAAGGTTATAAAAATATTAAAAGATTAAATACAAGCATTAAGACAGGAAGAACGATGACAGAAATTAAAAGGGATGAAAAATGAAAGATAAAGATATTGTTATAAATAATATTGTTATTACAAATCCAGATAAAATCATATTTAAAAATCCTTATATTACAAAGTTAGATTTAGTTAAATATTATCAAAAAGTAAGTGAAAGAATGCTACCCTTTTTAAATAACCGGTTAATAAGTGTTATAAGAATGCCTGATGGTTATAAAGGTGAAAAATTTTTTAAAAAACATTTAGATACTAAAAATAAAGGTATTGGTAAAAAAATTATTAATAATGATAAAAATCATAAAGAAGATTATTATTATATAAAAAATACTGAAGGTTTAATTTCGGAAGTTCAAATGAATAGTTATGAATTCCACATTTGGGGAAGTACTATAGATAATATAAATAAACCTAATATGATGGTCTTTGATTTAGATCCCGATAAAAATTTAGATATCAATAAATTAAGAGAAGGAGTTAAAGATTTAAAAAAAATATTAGATAGTTTAAAATTAAAAGCATATTTAAAAACTAGTGGTGGTAAGGGTTATCATGTTGTCGTACCCATAAATACTAAAATGAGTTGGCAAGAATTTAGAGATACCTCAAGAAATATTGCTCTTTTAATGGAAAGCAAATGGCCAAATAAGTATACAGCCAATATGCGAATGAAAAACAGAAAAGGAAAAATATTTATTGATTGGGTAAGAAACACCAAAAGTGCTACCAGTGTAGCTCCCTACTCTATTCGTTTAAGGAAAAAATGTGCTGTATCAATGCCCATTAAATGGAGTGAACTTGATAAAATTAAACCTGATGAAATAACAATTGATATGGCAATAAAAAGATTAAAAAGAAAAAATCCTTGGCAAGATTTCTTTTGTAAATAAATTTAATCATTTATATTTTTCCATCTTTAATTTTTTCTCTAACATAAATTCAAAAGCATAAAATTCATTACTTATATGATCAGTTATCTTAGAAAAGTTATTATTTAAATTTAATTTATAAATAATTTCTGATATTTTTTTAATCTTTTTCAAATCAATATTATCTTCAATATTTGTTTTTAATTCAATAATACTATTTTCTAAATAATTAATATCAATATTTTCTAAAATATATTCGTTTGTTTGTTTTATTAATTTAATATCATTAATTATATTTTCTAAATGTTCTAACACATTATTACCTCTTTCTTTGCGAAAATATTATTATTAATATAGTATATATTTTATTTTTCATTTAATACTTTTTCCACCTCGTTAATCAATTCTTCTTTTTTAGGAATATAATAAATATAAGTAGAGGCAAAAACATGGTTTGAAAGTCCACCTAAAGCATAATCTATTGCAATATCTTTTTTGCTTTTACATAAAATAATTCCAATTGGTTTATTATCATCTTTATCATTTATTTCTTCATTATAATAATTTAGATACATATTCATTTGACCGGCATATTCAGCTTTCATTTGTCCAATTTTTAAATCAATTAAAACATAGCATTTTAATATTTTATTATAAAAAACCATATCCACATAATAATGAATATTTCCTAAAGTAACTCTTTGCTGTGTTCCAACAAACATAAAGCCCTCCTAATTCAAGTAAAAATTCTTCAATATGCTTGACTAGCTTTTGTTCTAAGTCTTTTTCTAAAATTGGCTTATTTT
>CANROK010000029.1 GCA_947632205.1 uncultured Bacilli bacterium | reverse complement strand
TTATTGGCAAAATTTACCAATATTGTTATAATATATGGTAATTGAAGTGATAAAAATGCTAGTAAATGAAGAAAAAAAGTTAGTTTTAAATGATAAGAATCAAGATGTTACTGCTAATGTTATAAAAATCGAATATGAAACTTATACAATTAAATATTCTAATAATTCTATATATAATTATAATATTAAAAGATTAAAAGTATTTAATAATCCTATAGAATTAAAAGATAAAATAATAATTACAAAAAAGAAACCATTAACAAATGTAAAAAAAGCAATTATATTTGGTAATTATGTAAAAATATTTTTTAACAATAATAAATCAAAAGTATATCTAAAATCTGAATTAATAATAAAGAATAACTTATTAGCTAATTTTGATTTTAATAAGATTTTTTCGTATTTTAAAGAAATGGCAAATCATTTAACAATAAAAGAAATTTTAGGTGATAATGAAGTTGTTAGTAGTAACAATATTCTAAAACCAATTTATGAAAAAATCACAGAAATTAATGAAGAATCTGTTGTAAAGAATTATATATCAGGAATAAAGGAAATTAATATTAATGTTTCATCAAAAGAAATATTTCCATTTAGTTTTAATTTAAGTCAAAAAGAAGCTCTAGAAAATGCTTTTAATAGTAAAATAAGTATTATTGAAGGTCCACCAGGAACAGGTAAAACCCAAACTATTTTAAATATTATTGCTAATGCTCTTATGAATAAAAAAACCGTTGCGGTGCTTTCTAATAACAATACTGCTATTAAAAATGTCTATGAAAAATTAGCTAAATATGATTTATCTTCCATTTGTGCTATATTGGGAAGAAGCAAAAATGTTACTAATTTTATAGATAATCAAAAAGACTTAATTCCTTATCCTAAATCATGGCTTTTAAATAGTGATGATGTTAATAAAACACAAAATGAATTAGCTAAATTAGATGAAGATGTTAAATGTTATTTGCAAGAGAAAAATTTAATGGCTAGTATGTATCAAGAATTAGAAGAATTAAAATTAGAAAAGAAATATTTTATGGAAAGTATTAATATAGAGAATATTCAAAATATAAAATTACCTAATTTTGATACTAAAAAATTACATGAATTTCTTATTTTTTTAAATATGCCAAATAACAAGCATCTTTATTTTAATTTGAGCGTAAAATTAAAAGCTTTTTGGAAATTTAAATTTATTAATATAAAGTTATTTAAAAATACTATTTTTGATCTTTTAAATAGAATTGAATATGAATATTATATTAAAAGAATAATAGAGTTAGATAATAATATTCAAAGTTTAAAAGATAAACATTTGAAATTAGAATTAGATAGTGTATTTGATAAATATACCAAATTATCTATGCAATTATTTAAAAATTATGTTTATCATAACTATAATAATAAAAAAATATATGATGATAAAACAATTAAAAATACTAGTGTTTTTATAAAAGATTATCCCGTAATTTTAAGTACAACATATTCTTTGCCAAAATGTGTTGAAGGTAATTTTTTATTTGATTATGTTATTATTGATGAATCATCTCAAGCAGATATTGTTTCATCTATACCTTCATTGGCAATGGCAAGAAATGCTATTATTGTTGGAGATTCAAAACAATTAAGAAATATAGTAGATGCTAATAAAATAAAAGAATATAATGATATTTTTACTAAGCATAAAATAGATGAGAAGTTTAATTATACTAAAAATAGTTTACTTGATTTAACTAAAAAAATATATAAAGATGTTCCTATGGTAATTTTGAAAGAACATTATCGATGTCATCCTAAAATAATAAACTTTTGTAATAAAAAATATTATAATGATGAATTGATTATTTTATCAAAATATACTGATAATGAACCAATCAAACAATATAAAAGTGTACCTGGTAATCATGCTAGAAAAGTAGGAAATAGTCAGTATAATGATAGACAAGGTAAAATTATATTAAATGAAATTATACCTAATGAAAAAATAGATATAAATAAAGATTCTGTAGGTATAATAACACCTTATACAGCACAAAAGGAATATTTAAGGAAATTATTTGATTGTAATAATTTAGAAATTGATACAGTACACGGATTTCAAGGTAAAGAAAAAGATACTATAATATTTAGTACAGTTGCTAATGAAATTACTAAATTTTTAGATAATCCTAATTCTATTAATGTGGCTGTATCAAGAGCAATTAATAATTTATATTTAGTAACAGCCAATGAATACAAAGCTAAAGATAATTCAAATTTAGGTAATTTACTTAGTTATATTAGATATAATAATTTTGAAATAATCGAAAGTAAAGTAAATTCTATTTTTGATTTATTATATAAAGTTAATGAAGAGGAAAAGATTAAATATCTTAAAAATCACAAAATATTTTCTAAGTATGAATCAGAAACAATAGCCTATAATACTGTGCTTGAAATATTAAAATTAGATGATTATAAAACTTATAATGTTAAAGATAAAGTATATCCTTTAAGAAAAATTGTTAAGGATGAAAATATATTGACTGATGAAGAAAGAAAGTTTATTCATTATAATTCACATATCGATATATTAATTTATAATAAATTTGATAAGAAACCAGTTTTAGCTATTGAGGTTGATGGTTTTAAATTCCATCATAATAGTAAACAAATGAAGCGTGATAAACTAAAGGATAGTATTTTATCTAAATGCGATATACCTGTGCTTAGATTAAAAACTAATGAATGTAATGAAGAACAAAGAATAATTAAAAAATTAAATGAAATAATTAAGAAAGTAAAGTAAAAATAGAGTAAAGCACAGTACAATGTAAATAATACTTATATCTCATAATGTTTTGTAAATAGTTGAAAAAAAAGAAATAATAGGTAATAATATAATTAATTAACTAAAAATATTTTGAAAGGAGTGTTATTATAACTGAAGAAGAAGTAAAAAAATTAATTGAGAAAAATGAAGCTCAAATTTTTAAATTACAAAAAGAAAATGAAATATTGAAGCAAAAATTTTCTAATCAGATAAAAACACTTTCTATTCAAGATAAAATAAATATTTTTGCTGATTATTTTAGAGGAAGATCTGATGTATATCCTCACATGTATACAAAAGATGGTAAAATAAATTATACTCCGACATGTAATAATTTTTGGAAAGAAAATATTTGTAATATTAGAAAGGGACTTACTTGTAAAAATTGTCAATATAGAGATAATGCACCATTAACATTAGAAGTAATAAGAAATCATATGTATATGCCTAATAAAGTTATAGGAATATATCCTATGTTGGAAGATGATACATGTTATTTTTTGGTTTTTGACTTTGATGATAAAAATAATAATTTAGATGTTAAAGATGAAGTTTTGGCCTTTTCTAGCATTTGTGATAAATATAATATTCCTATCGCAATAGAAAGAAGTAGATCCGGTCAAGGATATCATATTTGGATATTTTTTAAAGAAAATATAAAGGCATTAACTGCAAGAAAATTAGGAAGTTTATTATTATCAAAATCAATGGAAATAAAAGATGGCTTTAAAATAGCATCTTTTGATAGAATGTTTCCTAATCAAGATTATTTACAAAAAGATGGCTATGGTAATTTAATTTCTTTACCTTTTCAAAATGAGGCTTCTAAATATGGTAATACTTTATTTGTTGATAGAAATTTTTTGAAAATTGATAATCAATTTGGCTATTTAAAAAGCATAAATAAATTAACATTAGATGAAATTCTTGAAAAAATTAATTTAATATCTAACGAGACTATTGATATTAGTTGTGAAGTATCAAATATTAAAAGAAATATTAAAAATAAAAAGAAAAATAATTTTAAATATCCAAGTAATATTAACATAATTTTAAGTGATATGATTTATATTGATAAAGCTAATTTAAATTCTGGTGTGAAATCATGTTTTAGAAGATTAGCAACTTTTGCAAATCCGGAATTTTATCGTAAACAAAGAATGAGGCTTTCTGTTTATAATACACCAATGATTATAGATTGTAGTGAAGAAGATGATAAATATTTAAAAATTCCTAGAGGAACTTATGAGTATTTAGAATTATTATGTAAAGAAAATCAAGTTAAAATGAATGTAATTGATAATAGAAATAGAGGCAATAAAATTGATGTTATATTTAATGGAACATTGCAAGAATCTCAATTAGATACACTGAATAAAATGTTAGAATATAATACTGGTATTTTATGTGCTCCAACTGCTTATGGTAAAACTGTTATAGCTTGTAGTATGATTGCTAAAATAAATACAAACACATTAGTCCTAGTTCCTAATTTACAGCTATTAAATCAATGGCAAAAATCAATAAAAAAGTTTTTGGAAATAGAAGAAATTGGGGAATTTAGTGGCAAAAAGAAAAATATTACTAATAAGATTGATGTTGCAAGTATAAAATCTATATGGAATAAAGGAAATGTTTTAGATATAGTAAATAACTATGGAATGATTATAGTTGATGAATGCCATCATGCGGCTGCTTATACATTTGAAAAAGTTATCAATAAATGTAATGCTAAATATGTTTATGGTATGTCAGCCACGCCAGAAAGAGAAAATGGTCATACACCTATTGTTTTTATGCAATGTGGAAATATAAGATGTGAAGTGGATGCTTTAGAATTTAATCAAAAATTAAAAATACCAATGAAAATTATTGTTAAAAAAAGTCATTTGACCTTTACTGATAAAAAAATAGATAATTATGAATTAAATGAAATTTATGATTTTATAGCTAAAGATGTTATTAGAACAAAACAAATAATTAATGATATAAAAAAAGAATTCGATAATCATAAAAACATATTAGTACTAACAGAAAGAATAAGACATTTAGATGAAATGTATAATTATTTAAAAAAATATACTAATAATGTATTTAAATATCAAGGTGGTATGGGGAAAAAGATATTAAAAGAATATGATAAATTAAATGAAGAGATAGATGAAAAATTAGAAAATAAAATAATTGTAGCAACCGGCTCTTGTTTAGGTGAGGGATTTGATGATTCTTCGCTAGATACTTTGTTTTTGACAATGCCTGGTTCAGGAAAAACTAAAATTACTCAATATTTAGGAAGATTGCATCGAAAAAATGAAAATAAAAAAGAAATCATAGTTTATGATTATGTGGATGATAATTTTCCCAAAACAAGAAATATGTTTTTAAAAAGAAAGAAAACTTATGAAAAATTAGGATATGAAATTATTGAAAAAGAAGAAAACAAAAATAATGTTAATAATTAATAAAAAAATAATTAGTAAAAGGAGTATATTATGTTGGATTTAAAAGATATAAATGAAAGTAAAATAGAAGAAAATTATAGGTTTAGAACTTATTTGAAAATACATGCTGATGATAAAATTCTAGATCAACAATTTAAAGAGTTACATAATAAATATTTTAAAAATGTAGATTGTAGTAAATGTCGCAATTGTTGCAAAGTTTTAGGTGTATCTATGAATGAGGAAGAATTAAATAAAATATGTACGAAATATAATTTGGATATTAACAATATGAAAAATAATATTTTAAATGAAGAATATGGTACATTTACTGCAAGGCCTTGTCCATTTTTAAATAAAGATAATAGTTGTCAAATTAAAGATTGTTTACCAAAGTCTTGTATAGATTATCCATATACTGATAAAGACGAAAGACTTTATAGTTTATTAACAATCGTTAATAATAGTAAAGTTTGTCCCGTAGTATATAAAATTTTAGAAGAATTAAAAGAAATATATAATTTTAGGAGTCATAAATAATGAATAAAGAAGTTGATGAAGAAACAAAAGATTTGTTGTTTAATGCTATGGTTAATATGCGAGAATATTTTTTAAAACAAAAACCATATATAAAAAAATATTATAAATGGCGTAGAGTACATAGTGAAATATTAGATAGTATGAATTTATATGCAAATGCCGGTAATTATGATTTTATTAATGAAATATCTAAAATAGGAAATGAGATATTAAAAGAAACAAATGAAAATGATGAAATATTAAATTTTGATTTAGATTTTAGAAATGACGTAGAAAGAAATCTTTTTGTTGAACTTCAAGTTTATAAAAATCATCCTAAAATGTTATCTATTACGGAAAAGTATATTGAAAAAAATAAATTTAAAAATAAAGATAAAGTAGAATTATTAGAAGCAATGTATAATTCTTTTATTTCGTTTTTTAAAATTATTGATAAAGATTTTGATGGCTATGTAAAACTTGTTGATTTAGTTACTTACAGGTGAAGAATATAAAATAATTGATATGGGTTTGAGCAGCCCTATGTATAAAAATGATTTTTATATGTATTCTAGAATTTTTAATATAGATGGAATAAATTTTGCATCAACTTTGTTTGCCTTTCCTAAAAATAACAAAAATTTAAATAATTATATTAATAATTTAAAAATAAAACACAAAAGTACCATAGTCAAAACTCTTGAATCATTTGCTATGTATAAAAAAATAGGTATTAATTTTATAACTAATAAAATATAATAAGTAGTTTTTCCAAATAAAAAATAATATGCAATTAAATATATAAAATTTCAAATCAAATAAGGGGGGGAAAAAGTAAAATGATTTATATAACTGGAGATACACATCGTGGTTTTACAAGATTATTTAGATTAGAAAATAAAACAGATGACATTTTAATAATTTTAGGAGATGTTTGCATAAATTATTATCTTAATAAAGAAGATAATAATTTAAAAGAATGGTTAAACGAATTTAAATTAAAATTATTTTGTGTTAGAGGAAACCATGAAGAAAGACCTGAAAATATAAAATCATATCAAGAAACAGAAATGTTTGGTGGTAAAGTATTTATAGAAAAAGAATATCCTTATCTTATATTTGCCAAAGATGGTGAAATATATAATATTGAAGGTAAAAGTATTCTTGTTATAGGAGGAGCATATTCAGTAGATAAAAATTATAGATTAGCATATGGTTATAATTGGTTTAAAGATGAACAATTATCTAGTGAAGAAATGGATAATATATATAATAAAGTAAAAGGAAAACATTTTGATGTTGTTCTTACTCATACTTGTCCGTATAAATATGAACCAAGAGAAACATTTTTAGAAGGATTAGATCAAGCAAAAGTTGATAAAACTATGGAACATTTTTTAGATAAAATAGAAGAAAATATTTCCTATGATAAATGGTATTGTGGCCATTATCATATTGAAAAGAAAATTGATAAATTAGAATTTATGTTTGGTAGGATAAAAATATTTAATAAAGATGAATATGTACCAAAATATGATAGAAATGGTTATGAAATAATAAGAGATTATTGTAAACAAATGGATGTTCATATAAATAATAAAGTTTGTTGTCCAAAATGTAAGAGTACAAATATAATTATGCAAAAGGGTGATGGCGAATATATTTATGGCTTAGATGAAATAGCAATAATTTGTAATGATTGTAAAAAAGTATATGGTTTTAGTGATGTAAAATATAAACCTAATTGTCCGAAAGAATTATGATTTTATTTGTTTTTTATAACAATATTGAATTAAAAAGAAGATAGTTATAAAAAACAGTTTTGTTGAGAGCAAAGAATATATAGTAAAGATAATTATTTATAATAGAATGGAGTAAATAATGAAAAATAATAGAGATGCAATAAGAGTTTTAGGAATTTTTTCATTAATATTAATATTTAAATTAATAAAACTGAAAACTAATCAATTATCTAACACTTTTTTAGAGACAGTTTTAATAAATTTAATAACAGGTTGTTTTGTTTCAATTGTAGTAGCTTATATAGATTATAAAAATAAAATTGATGAAGAAATAGATTATTTTTGTAGAGAAATGCAGACATATTATTTTTATATTTCAGAGATAGAAAAATGTATAAAAAAATATAATGATTCCAAAACATGTATGCCAGTTATAGATGGATATTTAAAAACAATTGGTGAAAATGCAAAAAAGAAAAAAAGTAAAATAAAAATTTATTGGATTTTTTTAACTTTAAATAAAATAAAATTACAAAAAGATATTGATGGTTTGTATGAAGCTACTTTTGGTATTGAATTAGCATATATAAGTATTTGTTTGGAAATGAAAAAATCTAAAAAAGCAAAAGAATTAAAGAATACAATAAATAAATTTAAAGAAGAGATTTATAAAGAGAAAAAAGTAATAGATATGGTATTAACAAAAAAAATTAAAAATAAAAAAATTAGAAATTACTGGAATTTATATTTGGAAGAAATAAAGAAGGGTAATTTGTAAAATTGAATATCTCTAGGCGCTATATTCGTTTAATGTTGATAGTGCTAATATAAAAATGTAGGTTTTCCTACATTTTTATATTAGCGAAAATCTACATTTTTATGTTGACATTATCAAATGTGATTAGTTTAAAACTGAGTACTATATGATCTATATCTTAACCATTTTCTATATAATAGGTTTTAATTTTTAAAGCATAAGTAATATTATTAACTACATGAGAATTCAAGTCGTCAATTTTTGTCCGAAAGTATAGACAATTAATTTTTTTAGCGGTAAAATGTAATCGTGTATGAATAACTAGGGAAGAAAGTAGGAATTTATGAATAAAGATAAAGTTTGATGATCTTTATCAAATTTTAATTCCATTGGAATTTAGAAAATATATTAGAGGTTTGTGGATTAAATAGTGTAATTAAATCATTAAGCGCTAATAGATATAGAGGAATGTCTGATAAACAGTTAAAAGAATTGTTAGATGAATATCAACAATCTGAAATGAATTTAATAGATTGGGATGCAAAGAGAAGAAGATAATGTTTATCTGCAAGAAGCAAATTAGATGTAATTACAAACAAAATTGAAAAAGCTGAACGAACTGCAGAAAAATATTCAAAAAAAGAAATAATAAAAGATATAGAAGAAGTATTTAATGAATTAGAACCAATTCAACATAAATATGACTATTCAAAATTACCAAAGAAATCATAGGAGGAAGAAGTTATGATAAAGAAAGAAAATATAAAAGATTTATTAAAATTAATGCATTATTCAACAGAAGATGAAAATTTATATATAAGATTTTTTGATAATTCTGTATGTATAATGGTAGATTTAAAAGAAAAAACTATTAAGTACCCAGATGAATTAAAAGTAAATGATAAAACTACTTCAAACTTTGAACATCCAGAAAACTTTGTTGTATTAGAGTGCGTTACAAGATTATTAGCTAAGGGTTATTTTGCTAGGAATATTGAATTAGAACCTAGATGGCAATTAGGTAGGGGAGCTTCCGGTGGTAAAGCTGATATATTAGTTAAAGATAATAATGAATATGAATTTTTAATTATCGAATGTAAAACTTTTGGCGATGAATTTGATAAGTCATGGCAAAAGACACTTGTTGATGGTGATCAACTTTTCAGTTATGCTCAACAAGTTAAAAGGACTCAATATCTATGTTTATATGCATCAGATATAGAAAAAGACAAAATTAAATATGTTGATAGAATAATGACTTTAAAAGATAATGAAGATTATCTAAAAACATTAAAAGTTTCTAAAAGATTAAAATATAGGGATGCATCTAATGTAAAAGAGTTATATAAAGTGTGGAAAGAAATATACAATTTAGAATATGAAGAAACCGGTATATTTGAAGATAGTGTTGCTCCGTATGAAATTAATAAAGTTTATTCTATTAAAGATTTAAAAAGTGTTGGGTTTGAAGATATACAAAAGAAATATAATGAGTTTGCAACAATATTGAGACAAAATAATGTTTCTGGACACGAAAATGCATTTGACAAATTAATAAATATTTTTTTAGCAAAGATAGTTGATGAAATACAACATCCTAATAGTTTAAAGTTTAATTGGAAAGGAATTGCGTTTGATGATTATTATCAACTTCAAGATAGACTTCAAAAGTTATATAAAGATGGAATGCAAAAATTTCTTAACGAGGAAGTAACTTATATTGATAATAAGCAATTAAACGATGCATTTAAATTATTTAAAAATGATCCTGATGCTACAAAAGATAAGATAATGGAATATTTTAGAAAATTGAAATTTTACACCAATAATGATTTCGCATTTATTGATGTTCATAATGAAGAATTATTTAAACAAAATTCAGAAGTGTTATTAAAAATGGTAAAAATGTTTCAAGATATTAAATTAAAAACAGAGGAACAAAATCAATTTTTAGGTGATTTGTTTGAGGGCTTCCTTGATGATGGTATAAAACAGAGTGAAGGACAATTCTTTACTCCACTTCCAATAACTAGATTTATTGTTTCTTCTTTACCATTAAAGGAAATTATAGATAATAATGATAATTATCCAAAAGTAATCGATTATGCATGTGGTGCTGGACACTTTTTAACGGAATATGCATCACAAATTAAAAAGTATTTTGATACTAAGGAAGAATTACAAAATTGTTATTCTGGTATTGATGGTATAGAAAAGGAATATCGTTTATCTAAGGTATCGAAAGTTTCAGCATTTATGTATGGTCAAGATAATATTAATATAACTTACGGTGATGCTTTAGCTGATAACAATAATATAAAAGATGGTAAATATGATATATTAATTGCAAATCCTCCTTATTCAGTAAAAGGATTTTTAGACACATTAACTGAAGATGAAAGAGCAAAATTTGAATTAACTAATTTGGTTAATAAGAATGCCTATTCAACAAACAATTCGATAGAAACTTTCTTTATTGAGAGAGCAAAACAGTTATTAAAACCAGGTGGAGTTGCTGGTATCATTTTACCTGCTTCAATATTAACAAACGGAAGTGCTCTTTATTCATCTGCTCGTGAAATAATTTTAAAACATTTTGATATTATAAGTATTGTTGAATTGCCTAGCGGAACCTTTGGCGCTACTGGTACAAATACAGTAACATTATTTTTAAGAAAGAAAGATAATAACCCTTCTTTAGCCGAACATTATAAAAATAGAGTAGATTCTTGGTTTTCTGGAGATTTTGGTAAAGATAAAGTATTTGATGACAAAGATTTATTAGAATCATATTTAAGTATGCAAGAAATTACATATGATGATTATATTGAATTATTAAAAAATCATGTTATTACAGATAAATTAAAAAATCATAATTTATTTAAAGCTTATTTGAAGGATTCCAAAGTAAAAACTGTTGATAAAATATTAGAAATAGAAAAAGAAAAATTATATTATTATATGTTAACATATAGTCAAAATAATAATGTAATTGTAGTTAATGCTCCTTCATCTAAGGATGAGATAAAAAAATATCTTGGATATGAATGGTCAACTAGAAAAGGATCAGAGGGGATAAAATATATAGGGGCTAATAACAGTGCAAATGATAATATATTATCAAAAAATAAGGGAATTGAAAAAATTAGTACACCATTATTTAATCCAATTGATTTAAATGATATTAATAAAATTAATAGTGTTATTAGAAGTAATTACTTAGATGAACCAATTGATTGTGAATATGAAAATATAAGCATATATAATTTATATGAATTGCTTAATTTTTCAAAAACAACATTTGATAAATCAATTAGTTTATATAAAGAAACTAATATTGAAATTAAAACTAAGTATGAAAGTGATTTATTAGGTAATATTTGTGATGTTACAATAGGAGGTACACCTTCTAGAGATGTTTCGGAGTATTTTCAAGGAAATAATTTATGGGTTTCAATAAAAGAAATGAATGGGCAAGAAATTAACAATACAATCGAGAAAATAACAGATGATGCTATAAAAAATTCTAATGTTAAATTGATTCCAAAGGGAACAACTTTGTTGAGTTTCAAACTTTCAATTGGAAAAACTGCATTAGCTGGTAAAGATTTATATACTAACGAAGCAATTGCAGGATTAATTCCCAAAAATAAGAAACAAATATTAGATAAGTATTTATTCTATTTATTTAATACATATTCATTAAATGCTTCAAATGTTGGTAATAAGGCATTTGGTAAGAGTTTAAATAGTAATTATTTAAATAACAACATTAAAATTCCTATTCCACCTATTGATGTTCAAGAAAAAATAATAGAAAAATGTGAAGTAATAGAAAATGATTATATAAAGACATTAAGTATTATTAATGACTATAAAAATAAAATTGAACAATCATTTAAAACTAGCATACAAAATTCAAATGTTTATGAAGTAAGATTAGATGATACAAATAAATTTAAGTTATCAATTGGAAGTAGAGTATTAAAAAATGAATTAAAAGATGATGGTAAAACACCAGTAATTAGCGCTAATGTAAATGAAATTTTTGGAAAGATTGATAAAGATTTAATAACAGATTATTCTACACCATATGTTTTATGGGGAATAGATGGTGATTGGATAGTAAGATTTATTGAAAAAGGTAAAAAATTCTATCCAACTGATCATTGTGGATATATTAAAATATTAGATAAGAGTATAAATCCTTTATATTTAACAAAAATGCTTGAAATTGAAGGAAACAAGCAAAGATTTTCTAGAAGTAATAGGGCATCTACTGATAGAGTATCTTCATTAGTAGTTAAGTTACCATCTATTGAAGTACAAAATAAGGTTGCAAAAGAAGTTGAACAAATTAATAAAAAGATAAATGAATTAGAAAGTACACTTATAGAATATAACAATAAAAAGAAAGAAATTGTGAGTAGATATTTGAATTAAAAAACTAATTTTTGGAAGATAAGGCTGAAAAGAAAAGTAAATTATAAGATATAACAAAACCTGTCAATGGAGACGTTAAAATAGACAAACGACTGTTCTTTGAAATAGTAAATTGTTATCAGTTATTCTTCATAACTGTATATCCTAACTTAGTTAAATAAAAAAATTTCGTTAGTATTTTTTATGGATTTGTTATGTTTCTTAATTTTTTTATTAAGAAGTTTATCAAATCTATCACTATTAAATGGAACAGATATATAAAAACGAGCAAGAAATTAAATGTATTTTCATGTTCATTTGTGGCTTAAGCAAACGTAGTGAAGTGAAAGGAATGATTAGAATAATGAAAGAGTATGATTTGGAAGTAAATGATGAAAATTTAAAAAAAGTATTGAGAATGATTTGCTAAATCGAAATAAAAAATTAAATAAATTAATAGAATTGTTAAATGGAATGTCAGGAAATAAAATAATATCGATTGATGGAAACTGGGGTTGTGGAAAAACATTTTTTCTAAAGCAACTGGAGTTCATAAATAAAAAAAATTTCACTTTTAATGATAAAATTAATGAAAAAAATGCAAATAAATTTAAAAATAATTATGATGTATATTACTATAATGCTTGGGAAAATGATATGCATGAATCTCCATTATTGTCATTAATTTATAATTTAATTAATGATTTTCCAGAAGAAAAAAAACAAACTGCGTCAGGAAAAGTAGAATTGCCTTTTAATATGATTGATTGTTTGAATACATTAACTTTAAATTTTGTTGATATAAAAAAAGTAAAAACTTATCAAGATTTAACAGCTGAGATTCATACTTCTGAAGAAAAAAAGAAAGCATTAAATAATATAATTGAAAGTATATTACCTGTTGATAAGAAATTAATATTTATAGTAGATGAATTAGATAGATGCAAACCGGATTATGCTCTTAAAATGTTGGAAGTTATTAAACATTTTTATTTGAATGAAAATATAATTTTTTTGCTAGGCACTAATAATTTACAATTATCCTATATGATATCTAATTACTATGGAAGTGATTTTGATGGATATGGATATTTAAATAAAATATATAATTTAATAATTGAATTAGGAAATGTTTCGCCAGCTGGTTATATAGAAAATGTTCTTGGAAGAAAAAACTTAAATGGATGGATTGAAACAGTCATGTATGGTGTGTGCGATAATTTTAATTTTTCCATGCGTGAAATAAATAGATTGCTGAATGATTATGACATTTTAGATGATTATATGAAAACTAATTATGGTGGATTTTTTTCCGAAGATTTGGTAGTTAAATATTTATTTTTTCCATATTGTTTAGGCTTGAAAATTGTGAATGGCATTGAATTGTCTAATTTTTTTGCTGGCAAAGGATATTCAGCATTAAAAGAATTCATTTTTACAAATAATGAAATAAAGGAAATTTTAAAGAATTGTTACAATTCAAAAAAAACGAATATTGATTCTGAAAAAGAAGAAGAATTATTGGAAATTTATTTGAAAGAAAAATATGATTCTTACTTTTTAAATAAAATTACTGAATGGGAAATAAAAGAAAATAAAGAAAAATTTTTAGATATATTTTCTTTATTAAGTAATTATAGTAAAATTACTATGGAGTAATGCTATAAGATAGTAGAAAAAATTATATTATATACTAGAATGTTTTAGTTTCACCAAACAAATAAATTTTCATACCTTATAATAGGTGATAAAACTATGGATGAAAGAGCAACTAAAAAGGTAGTTATAGATCCAGGTCACCCGAGTTTTGATAAACCCGATAAATTAAAACTTGGGTTGTAGCAAAAAGAATCTATGATTTATGATAAGATACTTTAGAAAGTGTCTTTTTAAATGATATAATATATATGAGGCGAAATTATGAAAGTTGATAAAAACAAAGAACGCGAAATATTAGAATTAGTGTATAGAGGTGAAAAAAATTATAAAATAATAGATGATGAAGAAACTGAAAAACCAGATTTTATCGTAAAAAATATTAAGACAGATGAATTATTTGGTGTTGAGATTACGAATTTGTATTATAACCCTACAAGTGCGAAGTTAAAAAATATATCTGGTTATTCTAATGATTTACAAAAAAAGGTGCCAAAAAGTGATAAAAAATACGTTTCAACTCACAAAATTTATTTAGATGTTGGTAATGGAGATTATGCTTATTTAACGGATAGAATTTGTTTAAAAAATCACACAATGGAAGATTATATTGATGTAATAGAAAAAACTATATTAAATAAACAGGATAAATCAAAGAATTATAATCCGGATTTAAGTTATTTAGAATTATTTATTATGGATAGAGAGAATTATTTTGAATTTAAAAATATAGAGAATTTAAAATATATTCTAAATAGTCCAAAAATAAATAAGGCAATAGATGAATCGAATTTTAGAAGAGTATATTTTTTTACTATTATAAATAATAAAAAAATTATTCTTACAAGAGGAGATTATACTATAGGACCATTATCAATAACTGAAGAAGAATTAAAAAATCAAAAAAAATTTTTGAATGAATTAATTAATAAATAATGCAAACTAATGAATGTAGTTTTAAACTTATAGAAAGCGAGGATGATAAATGAGTTTAAATTATGGAATTTTTAGAAGTCAACCGATAATGACTATTAATGATTTAGCACAAATCGGATCACACAATAAAAGAGAAAAGAAAGTATATAAAAGTAA
The DNA here is from genome assembly GCA_947632205.1 of uncultured Bacilli bacterium. Taxonomy (GTDB): domain Bacteria; phylum Bacillota_I; class Bacilli_A; order RF39; family UBA660; genus SIG200. The sequence goes on along the minus strand of CANROK010000029.1, from coordinate 266 downwards.
TAAAGATATTAAATTAGAATTAACAAAAAATAATATTGAATTAGTACCCTTAGCAGAGAAATATGTTAAGGGTTTTAAATTGAAAGTAAAAGATTATGAAAAAGAGCATAATGAAAGAATGAAAAATGAAAGGCCGGAAAGAAAAAAGACTTTTAATGAAATGCTAAATAAATCAAAAAGTGTTGTAGCAGATGAATTATTATTTACGGCATCTCATAATTTTTTCGAGAATATGAGTAAAGAAGATATAATGAGATGGGCTAATA
>CANROK010000028.1 GCA_947632205.1 uncultured Bacilli bacterium | reverse complement strand
TTGGGGTAAGGGGAAGTCTGCCCATTTTTACCTTTTTTCATAAAATAAATTTTGTTTTTCTTTTCAGACTATCACCTAAATATATTATGGTTTTATTCATAATATTTTAAACATTTTATTATAATTTATTAGGTGATTATATGGAAAGATTAATAAATTATGGTAAATACTTAAGTATATTTTTAATTTTAGAACTAATGATTACATTTATAGTTAGTTTACTTAATTTAATTGGTTTAAATAGTGGTATTACTTCTATTATCTTATTTATTGTTAATATTATTTTATTTTTTATTTTAACATTTAATAATGCTTACAAAAAACATAAAAATGGTTTATTAGAAGGACTATTACTAGGTGGCTTATTGATATTAATTATGTTTATATTAAAATTAATTTTATTTAATTCAAGTATTAAAATATCGACAATAATATATTATATTATTCTAATTATAGTAAGTCTTCTTGGTGGTACAATGGGTGTAAATAAAAAAAGTGGTCATGACACAACCACAAATTCATAATTATTATTATCTTTTTTGACATAAGAAGATTCATTATAGTATTCTTTAGTAACTGGATCATTCATTTTGGAATTTAAATATTTATTTTCGTATAAAAATTCTAAAGTAACAGTACTATCTGTACATACTTCATCATAATAACATCTTTTAGCACTTTCAATTATCTTTTCATTCACAGCTTTATAAAGATTATTATGATGATTTTTTATGACTTTATAAGTAGTAGGAATACTAATTAATAATAAAATAAAGACAATAGTTATACAAATAATTCTTTTATTCATAATCGTAACCTTCTCCATAATAATCTAATATAAATTGATCTCTAAATTCTTCTAAAGTATCATCTTTGATATGTTCTCTTATTTCTTTCATTAAATTAGTTAAAAAAGTTATATTATGAATTGATAATAACCTTGCTCCAAAGGTTTCATTAGCAGTAATTAAATGTCTAATATAAGCTTTAGTATAATTTTCACAAGCATAACAATGACATTCTTCATCTATTTTACTAAAATCTTCTTTATAACTACTATTTTTTAAATTAATTTTGCCATGTTTAGTATAAGCATGACCATGTCTTGCTAATCTTGTTGGTGAAACGCAATCAAATAGATCTATTCCTCGCATAACGTTTTCAATTAAATCGATTGGATCCCCTACTCCCATTAAATAACGAAGTTTTTCATCTGGTAAATATTTAGTAGCATAAGATACCATTTTATACATAGTTTTTTTATCTTCACCAACAGATGTTCCGCCGACAGAATAACCATCAAAATCCATTTTAACAAGTTCTTTAGCACATTTTTCTCTTAAATCTTCGTATTCACCACCTTGAACAATTCCAAATAACATTTGATCTTTACTAGTAAATACTTCTTTTCCTCTTTTTGCCCAATCTAAAGTTCTATTTACACTATTTTCAATATATTCTCTTGTACTTGGCCATTTAACACATTCATCAAAACTCATGACAATATCACTACCAAGCTTCATTTGAATATCTATAGATTTTTCTGGTGTTAAAAATAATTTATCGCCATTTAAATGATTTTTAAAATGTACTCCTTCATCCGTTATATCTTTCGGATTTGCTAAACTAAATACTTGAAAACCACCGGAATCAGTTAAAATAGGTCCATCATAATTCATAAATTTATGAAGTCCGCCAGCTTTAGCAACAATGTCTTCACCAGGTCTAAGCCATAAATGATAAGTATTAGCAAGAATAATTCCACACCCAATTGCTTTAATTTCTTCAGGTGATAATGTTTTAACTGTCGCATTAGTTCCAACAGGCATAAACATTGGTGTTTCATATTTTTTACCATTATAAATAAAACTACCTAAACGAGCATTATTCCTTTTTGACTTTTGTTCTAAATTATATTTAAATTTCATGATGGATACCTCCTTTACAAATTATAGCATGATATAAAACATAAAAAAAGCATAAGTTATTTTTAAATCTTACAAAAAAAGATAAAAGTCATTAACTTCTATCTACCATTGTCTAAAGTTATTTTCTTTTGGATTAACTAATTTTCTAGTTGGTACAAATTCATACCATTTTTTAAAAGTTTCTTGGTTTATATACTTCCAATAATCTAAATTCTCTACTACTATTAAATAATCATATCCTCTTTCATTCCATAATTCTCTATCCCATTTACAAAAGGTTAGAATTATGTCGTCTTGCAATCTATCTTTTTCTCTATCAAATTTTCCAAAATAACTAAAATATTCTAAATTAATGCGATGATCCCAAATAAACATTTGAGTATGTGGAGTTTGATACGAATAATAGGGATTAAATAAATTAATAATTCTAATCATTTCTTTTGGAGTTAGATTTAGATTATAATAAGTATTGGGGTCTGTTATTTTATCATATTGTGAATGAACAAATTCCTTATTTTTCTTCCAATCTATTCCATTAATACTAAAATAACCTTCTAAATAATTGGGATATTCATGAGCTAAACTCACATATCTAACGCATGATAATAATCTACTAATGTAATCAAGTGTATATTGCTTTATACGTTCTAATCTTCTTTTAGCAATTTCTAAGCTATCTATAAAATACGCTTCTAAATTTGTATCAGTTTTTTCTTTCACATCAGTATATATCTCAATATATTTGTTATACATAGATTTAAACGAATAGTTTCTATTTATTGGGTATTTTCCGTAGTTGCCACCATATTTCTTACCCCAACGTTCTTCCCAACAAGTTACACATGCTCTATTTATATCTTCATATATAAAATATCTTAAAATATCTATACCACCATCAACTTTTAATAATAAATCAACTGTTTCTTGCATAACTTTATTAAATTCTTTTTGTAATGTAATTTTTTCTATATCCCATAATATATCAATATCATCAATATACATATATTAATCCTCCTTTATTTAATATCTAGTAATATCTAGACTTTATTATTTATATCCTAATTTTCTTAATATTCTTGCATCTTCTTTTCCATAGGCAAGTAAACTATCGATTATTTCATCATCTTCATTAAACAAATTATAAACTCTAATCTTTGGACTTAAGAAATCGTATGGTTCATCAAGTAAATTACTATACTCCATATATCTTGCTCCATAAAAATTTCTTTTACCATATTTATATTTATCAGAAAATGGTTGTAATAAATCAATTATTCGATATATTTTTTCTAATGGTAAATTTTTATAAGTTTCAAATTTATCATATATTTCGCTATATTTATCTAATATGTTACGATTAACCACATTTTCAGTACGAATATCATTATATTGTACGTCATAAAAATATTCAACTAAAGCTAAAGCATAACGTTTTACATATAATTCTAATTCATAAAGTCTTCTTTTAGCAGTTCTTATTGCTTTTTCCTCATAATCCTTTAAAAAGTTTTCCATTCTTTCTTTTTTATTATTGCCAGGATATTTCATTAATATGGATCCTTTTATATTATCAATAGCAAAATTACTTAAATACAAAAACACTAAATCATTTGTGTAATGGTTTCTCCCACTTGCAGAACTAGAAGACCAAGAATCTAATAATTCTTTTCTAGTTCGCATATGGTCATTGTGAATATAAAAACGAATTATTGCCATTCCATTTGGAACATGTTCAAGTATTTCTACACTCTTTTGCATGATTTCTAACAATTCATTATTTTCAACAACTTTATCTAAATTCCATACAAGTTCAGAATTATCAAGTTGAAGAATTTCACCAAAGTTTCTAGTTTGGTACAATTCCTCCATTTTTTTCCATTCATAGTATTCTTTATAAAACATAATATTATTTCTCCTTTTCTATACTCAATTTTGCAAAAATTATCATTTTAACATTTATTATTTTGTTAATTTACGCCTTTTATCTTCTTTTTTATTATATTTTAAGACATATTCTAGTTCAAATTTTTCTAAATCTTCTTTAGTAATATTTTCAATATTATGATAAATACGATAATTGATTATAGTATCGACAAATTCTATAATTTTACCTCTTAAATCAATAGCATTTGTTTTATTTTCCATTGTAAAATCATAATGCTTATCTATCTTTACTTTTATTTCTCTAATTCTCTCATCCTCTGGCATACGGCATTGAATTAATTCTCCCAATCCAGCATAAATTCTAATATTATCGGTATCGTAATCCCAAATAGAAGGACGATATTCAAAACATGTTAACTCTTTTAAATCCTTAAAAGAATACATTATATTTTCATCAATATCAGCATATGCAATTACATTATATACTATGGTGTCTTCCTCTTTAGGACCATAATTAACTTTCATTTGTTTATAATAAAATGTTCTATTTTCACTATCTATATCTGTTAGATATTTAGATATAACTTCTCCCAAATCTTTAACATTAAATTTAGAATGCTCGACAATTACCCGTCCTTTTGCCATAGCACTATTTAATAGTTTATAAGCTTCATTCTCAAGTTGTTTATCAGTATTTTTATATAAAACATCTTTAGTAATTTGATATTCACTATATAAATATTTTCTCAGTGCATTTTTCTTATCCATTTCTTCAATAAGATTATTAACTTCTTGAATCATATTAATATCATAAAGTTTATCATAATCATCTAGCATATATATTTTTCCTTCTTTCATCTATTTTGTTAATTTACGACTATTATCTTCTTTTTTATTATATTTTAAGATATACTCTTGTTCAAATTTTTCTAAATCTTCTTTAGTAATACTTTCAAGATTGTGATAAATACGATAATTAATAAGAGCATCAACAAATTCTATAATTTTAATTCTTAACTCAATTGCATTTCTTTTATTATCCATTTTAAAATCAGGATGTTTATCTAAGTCTAGTTTTATATCATCTGCTTTTTTAGTAGATATACTAGGTTCATGAATTAACAAATTATAAATTTTTATTATTTTATTATATATAGGTCTATATTCAAAACAAGTTAATCCTTTTAATTCTTTAAAAGTATAATCTAAATTTTCATCAAGATTATAGTAAGCAATTACATTATATTCTCTTGGTAATTTAGATAAAATAGGATTATCATGAGAATTTAAAATATAATTTCTTTTTTCATCTTCTGTTAAATATCCATAAAATTCATCATAGTAATCATCAATATTATAATTTACCTTTATTTGTTTAAAATAAAATTCTCTATTCTCAGTATCGGTAAGAAATTTAGCAATAATCTCTCCTAAATCCTTAACATCAAATGAAGAACATTTTGTAAGTTCAGATTCTTTTTTTCTAGCATTATTTAATAATTTATAAACATCATTTTCAAGTTCTTTATAACTATTTTTATATAATTTTCTCAAATTTTCTCTAATAATTTGATATTCTTTATATAATTCTTTTTTGCTTTTATTTTTTCTATCCATTTCTTCAACAATATCACTTATAGTTTGAATCATATCAATATCATAAAAATCATTTGGCATATATATTTTCCTTTCATTCATCTATTTTGTTAATTTACGACTATTGTCATCCTTTTTATTATATTTTAAGACATACTCTTGTTCAAAGCTTTCTAATTCTTCTTTAGTAATATTTTCTAAATTATGATAAATGCGATAATTTATTAAAGTATCGACAAATTCTATAATTTTAATTCTTAAATCAATAGCATTTGTTTTATTCATCATTGTAAAATCTGGATGTTTATATATCTTTCCTTCTATTTCTCTAACTCTCTCATCCTCAGGTATACGGCATTGAATAGATGCTTCCACTCCATCATAAATTCTAGTATTATCAGTATCGTGATCCCACAAATAAGGACGATATTCAAAACAAGTTAGCTCTTTTAAATCCTTAAAAGAATACATTATATTTTCATCTATATCAGCATATGCAATTACATTATATAGTCTAAGGTCTTCGTCTACAGGATTATAATTTACTTTCATTTGTTTATAATAAAATGTTCTATTTTCACTATCTATATTTGTTAGATATTTGGCAATAACTTCTCCCAAATCTTTAACATTAAATTTAGAATGTTCAGCAATTACACGTCCTTTTGCCCTAGCACTATTTAATAGTTTATAAGCTTCATTTTCAAGATGTTTATCAGTTTCTTTATATAATTTTCTTAAATTATCTTTAGTAATTTGATATTCACTATATAAGTTTTTCCTAGTTGCATTTTTCTTTTCCATTTCTTCAACAAGATTATTAACTTTTTGAATCATATTAATATCATAAAGTTTCTCAAAATTATTTAACATATATATTTTCCTTTCATTCATCTATTTTGTCAATTTACGACTATTATCTTCTTTTTTATTATATTTTAAAACATATTCTTGTTCAAATTTTTCTAAATCTTCTTTAGTAATATTTTCTAAATGATGATAAATACGGTAATTAATTAGACTATCGACAAATTCTATAATTTTAATTCTTAATTCAATAGCATTTGTTTTATTTTCCAATGTAAAATTAGGATGTTTGTCTAAATCTAGTTTATACTCATCAAAAGGAATATAGCAGTGATAAATTTCTATAATGTCGCTAGGATAAGAATGATATTCAAAACAAATTAACTCTTTTAGCTCTTTTAATGAATAAATTTTATTTTCGTTAATATTATCATAAGCGATTGTATTATAAAATAGTACGTTATGAGTATGAGAAATTTCAGCAAAATATTGTATCTCTTGTTCATTAAAACCATTAAATCCATCATAATAGCTTGCATAGTTATATTCAATTTTAATTTGCTTAAAATAAAATTCTTTGTTTTCAGTATCAGTAAGAAATTTAGCTATAATTTCTCCTAAAACTTTAACATTAAATGTCGAACACTTTGCAAGTTTTCGGCCCTTTTCCTCTGCACCATCAAGTAATTTATAAACTTCATCTTCAAGTTCTTTTAATAATTCTTTTCTACTTGCATTTTTCTTATCCAATTCTTCAGCAATATCGTTAAGAGTTTGCATCATATCAATATCATAAAAATCATTTGGCATATATATTTTCCTTTCTTTGGTTTACTATTATAGCACTATTTTATAAACATTGCATCGCCAAACGAGAAAAAGCGATAATTATTTTGTTTAGCTACTTCATAAGCATTTAAAATATATTCTCTTTTAGATAAAGCACTAACTAACATTAATAAAGTACTCTTTGGTAAATGAAAATTAGTAATTAAACCATCAATAGCTAAAAATTCATAGCCAGGATAAATAAAGATATCAGTATTACCAGTACATTCTCTAAATTCATGATATTTACTCATAACAGTTTCTAATACTCTTGTACTAGTTGTTCCTACAGCATATATTTTTCTATTTTCTTTCTTAGCTAAATTAAGAATATCTGCAACTTCCTTTTTCATTTCATAATATTCTGTATGCATATGATGTTCTTTAATATTTTCTACTTCAACTGGTCTAAATGTACCTAAACCAACATGTAATGTAACATAACAAATAATTACACCCATATCTTCAAGTTCTTTTAATAATTCTTTCGTAAAATGTAATCCAGCCGTTGGAGCTGCTGCACTACCTAAGTATTTAGCATATACTGTTTGATAACGATCTTGTTCTTTTAGTGATTCATGAATATATGGTGGAAGTGGCATCAAACCAATTCTTTCAATTATTTCTAAAAATATTCCTACATACTTAAAATTAACATGAATAATGCCATCTTCAAGTTTTTCTATTACTTCACATGTAAGTTCATCACTAAATTTAATTACAGAACCAATATGTAATCTTTTACCTGGACGAGCTAAACATTCCCAAATATCACCTTCAATATTCTTTAAAAGCAATACTTCAATTTTAGCTTTCGTATCTATTTTTTCACCCATTAATCTTGCTGGTAATACTTTCGTATCATTTAATACTAAAACATCACCTTTTTGTAAATAATCTTTAATATTATAGAATTTTTTATGTTCAATATTACCATTAGTTTTATCTAAAACCATTAGTTTAGATTCACTTCTATTTTTAATTGGTGTTTGGGCAATATATTTCTCATCTAATTCATAATCATAATCATTAATATTCATAATTAATCACCAAAAATATTATAAAGAAAAATGGACTAAATGTCCACTTAAATTAAACTAATAATCTTATCATATATTTCATTACTTATATCTTCAATTGTTCTTATTTCATTATCTTTAATACATTCTATCTTAATAAAGTTATATAAATCACACATTTCTAAGAAAGCATTCTCAGCATTAATTATATTATCTTTAGATAATTCATGTTCATCTAATTCATTTCGATTATTTTGTAATTTCTTTGAAAAAGTATAAGGCATATGTAAAAAGATACTAATATCTGGTTTTGGAAGTTCTAGAAGTTCATATTCTAGTTTTTCTAACCATTTAAACATTTTTAATCTTTCGTTTTTATCTTTAATTTTACCAGCTTGATGTCCCATATTAGATGGAACATATCTATCTAAAATAACTATATAATCTTTATTTAAATAATCTTTTATGGTATCAATATTATATAATCTATCAGCAGCATAATAAAGTGAGGCAACTTTAGCAGGTACATTATTAGCACCTTCCTTAAACCACCCCTTACAAATAGATTCTTTTCCTAAATAAGGACCACCCACTATTTTCCCAGTTGGAGTATCATACATTGGAAACGATAGTTTTACTACTTTTTTCTTTTCACTTTCTAATCTTTTAAATAATAATTCACTTTGTGTACCTTTTCCTGAACAATCTGTCCCTTCAATTACTATTAATTTACCCATGGTTACTCTCCTATAAATGTACCTATTTTATTGTCCATAACATCTTCGATTTTATCATAATCATTAAAATTCATAACTAAAATGCTAATATGATTATTCATACATTCTCTAACTGCATATAAATCCATTACTTGATATTCATTTTTTAAGACATCTTCATAAGTAAGTTTAGAAAATTTATGGGCATCTTTATTAATTTTAGGATCACTATCATAAACACCATCTACATTAGTCATTTTAATAATAAGATTAGCATCTATTTTTTTAGTAGCAAGAATAACTCCACTGTCAGTTGAATAACCACTCATGCCTACTCCACCACCAAATATAATAACATTATCTTCATATAATATCTTTAATTCTTCATCCGTATAATTAGGTATTAGTTTAGGAAAATCAAATGGAGTTGCACAAATACAAGAAATATTATTATTCATTAAATAATCTTCAACATATAAAGCATTCATAACCGTTCCAAGCATACCAATTGTATCCCTTCTAACTGCATCCATATCTTGATGTTCTCTTCCCCTAAAGAAGTTACCACCACCAATAACAATAGCTACTTTCTTATTTAATTTTTGTAATTTTTGGATAGTCTTTAAAATAACATCTAATTTATTTTTAGAAACATTGTCACTACCTTCTTTTAAAGCTTCACCACTAATTTTTAGTATTATTCTATCCATCTTTTACTTCCTTCTATATAAAACATGCTTATAATTTATATCGTTTTCATTATTTTCATCTATTATTTCTTTATTCCATAAATTATCATCTATTTCAGGAAAATATACATCTGCTTCTTTATCACTTTTTTCAATTAATGTTAAATATAATCTACTAGCTAAAGGATAAAAATATTTATATAAAGAAGCACCACCAATAATAAATACTTCTTCATCATTTATTTCTTTAGCTATTAGTTCATCTATATTATTATAAACTTTAATATGTTCATCATTTATTAAATTTAAATCATGACATAAGACAATATTATCTCTATTAGGTAGTGCTCTTCCGATAGATAGATAAGTATTATAACCCATAATAACTTTATGATTAAGTGTAGTATTCTTAAAAAATTTTAAATCACCAGGTATATTCCAAATAAGCTTATTATTTTTACCAAGTTCACCATTTTGACCAATGGCAGCGATTAAGCTTATCATACAGCAACCGGCATTCCTATTTTACCATGATGATTATATCTTACGAGTTTTATATCTTTAAGTTCTTTAGAATTATCAAACTCATAAAAATCAGTTATATCTTTATTTATCCAAAGTTCTGGGGCTGGATAATCACCAAGTTCATCATATCTTCTAATTTGTTCTTTAATGCCATCAATTTGATTTATATAAATATGTAAATCTTTCGCATTATAATATAGTTTACCTGGTTTTAATCCTGATACTTGAGCAAATAAATGAACTAGCACAGCATATTGAGTAACATTAAAAGGCATACCAAGTGGTACATCATTACTACGACAAGTAACTATGGCATTTAATTTACCATCTGTTACATCCCACATGGTATTCCAAACACAAGAAGGAAGAACGGCAGTATCTAAATAATCATCTTGCCATAAACTCATTACCATTCTTCTATCATTAGGATTATTTTTTAATTTATCTAATATTTTATCAGTTAAATTAAATTTATTTACTATATAGCCATAAGCCGTGCCAATAGTATGTGCATATTCTTCTGGAAAAATGCGATTTTGATAATGACCATCTTCATCTATTTCCCATTCATTCCAAATTTTAACTCCTCTTTCTTGTAACCATCTTACATCATTTGATTTAGCTTGATAAAACCATAAAAGTTCTAAAACAGCTGATTTAAAAGCCACAAATTTAGTGGTTAAAATAGGAAATTCTTCTTCTAAATCAAATTCAAATGATTTAAAAGGAATCTTAATCGTATCAATTCCAGTTCTGTTTTCTACTCTTACCCCATTGTTCAATATTTCTTTACATAGATCAATATATTCCTTATCCCATTTAGACATAGTACCTCCTTAATAGTTTAATGGAAATTTCCTTGTTAAATTTAATACCTCTTCTTTTATCTTTTCTAATTCTTCTTCATTATCTTTATTTAAAATTGCTCGATCAATTAAATCTGCTACTTTAATAAATTCACTTTCCTTAAATCCCCTTGTTGTCATAGCAGGTGATCCAATTCTTATTCCACTTGCAACCATCGCTTTTTCTGTTTCATTTGGAATAGTATTTTTATTTACAGTAATATGAACTTTATCAAGTAAAACTTCTACTTCTTTACCAGTTATACCACGACTACTTTTAACATCTAATAAAATTAAATGATTATCTGTACCATTACTTATAACATGATAACCAAGTTTAATAAATTCATCACTCATTGCCTTTATATTTTTAATTACTTGTTTTTGATATTCTGTAAATTCCGGTTGTAATGCTTCATAAAAGCATTCTGCTTTTGCGGCAATAACATGCATTAAAGGTCCACCTTGAATACCAGGAAATACTATTTTATCTATTTTTTTAGCAATCTCTTCATCATTAGTTAAAATAAGTCCTCCCCTTGGTCCTCTTAAAGTTTTATGCGTAGTAGTAGTTACTACATCAGCATAAGGAAGTGGTGATGGATGTAAGTTAGTAGCAACTAAACCAGCTATGTGAGCCATATCCACAAACATATAAGCTCCAACTTCATCACATATTTCTCTTATTTTCTTAAAATCAATAATTCTTGAATAAGCACTAGCACCAGCAATAATCATTTTTGGTTTTTCATTTTTTGCTAATTCTCTTAATTTATCATAATCAATCATTTCGGTTTTACTATCAACATCATAACTAACTATATCATATTCAATACCACTAAAATTTAACTTATAACCATGGGTTAAATGTCCCCCATGATTTAAATTCATACCCATAACTTTATCATGTGGCTTAAGTAGAGCTTTATATACGGCCATATTTGCACTAGAACCACTATGAGGTTGAACATTGGCAAACTTACAATTAAATAACTTTTTTGCGTATTCTATTGCCTTAGTTTCAAAAATATCAATATATTCACAACCACCATAATATCTTTTCCCTGGATATCCTTCTGCATATTTATTAGTTAAAATACTTCCTTGTAATTCTAAAACATATTTAGAAGCATAATTTTCTGATGCAATTAATTCAATATTTTCTTCTTGTCTTTTTCTTTCTAAAGCCAATGCTTCTTTTAAACTTTGATCCATTATTAATCCTCCTTTATAGTATTTAATAAATTATCAAAAATCATTGCTATTGTCATAGGTCCAACTCCACCTGGAACTGGTGTAATATAAGATGCTTTCCTCGATACATTTTCAAAATCAACATCACCTTTAACATGACCATCAATTCTAGAAATACCAACATCAATAACAATAACTCCATCTTTAACCATATCTTCTGTAATAAAGTTTGGCTTACCAACAGCACTTATAACGATATCAGCATTCTTAGTAATTTCTTTTAAATTTTTAGTTTTAGAGTGACACATTGTAACTGTTGCATCTCTACTAATTAATAAATGAAATAAAGGTTTACCAACTATATTACTTCTATTAATTAAACAAACATTTTTACCTTCTAAAGATATATTATAATAATCTAATAATTTTATTATACCTTTGGGAGTACAAGATACATGAAATGGCTTACCTAAATATAAATTACCTACTGATACATTAGAAAAACCATCAATATCTTTTAAAGGATTAATTCTATTAAAACATTTAACAATATCAATATGATTAGGAACAGGACTTTGTAATAATATGCCATTAATATTTGGGTCATTATTAAGTTTATCAATTAAAGCAATAACTTCATCTTCTTTTACATTCTCATCTAAATGATAAAGTTGTCCATCGACTCCTAATTCTTCACATTTCTTTAATTTATTTCTTACATAAATATTACTAGCTTCATCATTACCTATCCAAATAACAGCAAAGCCAATTTTTTTATTTAACTTATCTATTTGTTCTTTATACTCTATTAATAATTCATTACTAACTTTTTTTCCATCTAATAAAACCATTTTAGACCTCCTTAAATAGCCCAAAATTATAATCTATACCAATTACTTGGTAAGCTTTTTCTGTTGCTACTCTTCCACTTCTTGTTCTTTTAATAAAGCCCTCTTGTAATAAATATGGTTCTACTACATCTTCAATGGTAGTTACTTCCTCTCCAATACTTGTCGCAATTGTTTCAACGCCAACAGGACCACCACCAAATTTAGTAATTAAACTCTTTAAATATTCTCTATCAATATTATCAAGTCCTTGATCATCAACATTTAATCTTTTTAAAGCTTTCAAAGTAATATCTAGAGTAATTTTACCATCACCTTCAACAATAGCAAAATCTCTAACTCTTCTAAATAATCGATTAGCAATTCTTGGGGTTTTTCTACTTCTTCTTGCGAGTTCCATCGCAGCATCATCATCTATTTCGATATCAAAAACATGACTACTTCTAACAACTATATCTTTTAATTCATCTTCACTATAATACTCTAATTTAGATACGATACCAAAACGATCTCTTAGGGGACTAGATAAATCACCAGCTCTTGTAGTAGCACCGACTAAAGTAAAAGGAGGTAAATTAATTTTAATACTCTTACTTTTACCATCACCACCACCAATTACTAAATCAATTTCAAAATCTTCCATCGCAGGATATAATATTTCTTCAATATATGATGGCATTCTATGAATTTCATCAATAAATAAAACATCACCTGGCTCTAAATTAGAAAGAATGGCCGCTAAATCTCCACTTTTTTCGATTGATGGACCACTGGCAGTACGAAGATTTACCCCAAGTTCATTTGCAATAATATGGGCAAGAGTTGTTTTACCAAGTCCAGGAGGCCCATATAATAAAACATGATCTAATGGCTCATTACGCATTTTCGCAGCTTTTATAAATATACGTAGATTTTCTTTTATTTCTTTTTGACCTACATATTCATCTAAAGTATCAGGTCTTATATTTTTTTCAAATATATCTTCTTCTCTTTCTTCACTATCAACTATTCTTTTATCCATTTAAAAACCTCCTTTTAAAATATACTATTTTAATAATGCTTTTAAAGCATCTTTTACTTGGTCTTCTAATGATTTAGAATTATCAATTGTTGGGATTATTTTCTTTATTTCAGCTGTCTTATAGCCAAGATTTTCTAAAACGCTTATTAATTCATCTGATGTACTTTCTTCTTCCTCACTACCACTAACGGAATATACTTTACCTTTCAAATCTAAAACAATTTGTCTTGCTAACTTTTCCCCAATCTTAGGAAATTTAGTTAGATATAATAAATTTTCTTTATTAATTGCATCCACTATACCATTAATTGAACCAGTTGCAAATATACCACTAGCAACTTTTGGACCCATTCCCTTAACATTGATAAGTTTCATAAATAATTCAAGTTCATCTTTATTTTTAAACCCATATAAAGAGTATCCATCTTCTCTAATATGATTATATACATATATTTTATATGTTTTACCTTCTTCATAACTAAATGGATTAGGCACATAAATTAAATAACCTATATTATTTACATCAACTACTACACTATCAGAATTTACTGAATCTATTTTACCATTAAAATAACTATACATATTACTTCACCATTTTTATTTTATCAAATTGCTAGATTAAAGTCTATTAATATTTAAAAATTAAAAAAAGCTAACTATTTATTTAGTTAACTTTATTATTGTATACATTGTGATTATTAACCAATACCTGGACTAATTATTGTAAATACTGCAGCATAACTCTTTCCTTGAGTACTATTATTCTCTCCACCTTCGTTATAATCAATCCACAATCGAACTTGGTACGTATGTGTAGTATTACTTGCAATTTCAACAGCTGAAGAACTATTAGTAATATAATAACTAGTTCTAGGTGTATAACCCTTTACATTATCTCTTGAAGATAAATTACTATTTAATTGATTGTATGTAACATTTCCAGAATTTATTTGGCTTAAAGAACTGACCATACTAGGTCCAACATTAGTAGATTGACTTTCTACTTTTATTTTTATTTTCGAATCTTCTATATAATTGCCACCATTGGTAAGTGATGTCATAAATAAGGAATATTTTACTGGATTTGAACAACTATTTGTTACCGTTATTGTTAATGGACTAAGTTGTGATCCTTTTTCATCATTTACTGGTATTTGATCAGTTAACTGGATAACTCCACTTTCAGAATAAGTTAAATTAACACATGGAACTGATGAGGTAGCAGTATAACTATTAAAATTATTTTGACTATCACTTTCAACATATGCATATGATAGAGAAATACCAATAACTAATAAAAGAATGACAATTAATAAAGCATGCATTACATAATATGTGGATTTAGATTTATTTTGTTTTTGTTCCATTTTTATCACCTATTATCTATTTAAGATTATTATAATATATTACCAATTTTTTATCAATACTTTAATATTTTCTCTTTTATATTATTGACATTTTTTATAATAAAATTCCTGTAGGTAATAATATAAAACTATTTAATTGTTTTACTCTTTAAATTCAAATATATAATCTAATATTTGAACTTCATCTCCTCTTTTTGCTCCCATTTTTTCTAAAGTATCTTCTACTCCCATTGCTTTCAATTTACGAGCAAAGCGAAGTACTGCTTCATCTTCATTAAATTTAGTCATATTAAATAGTTTTTCAATTTTATCTCCTCTAATTACCCATATATCATTTTCTTTAGTTATAGTATATGGATTTTCTTCAGTGAATTTAAATATCATATGACTTTCCATATCATCTTCATTGTATAAATCTTGATCTTTTATAGAATCTAATAAATTTGCTATACCTATAAGCATATCATTTATACCTTCATTATTTAATGCACTAATTGGATAAATAGTTAAATTTGGAAATTCTTTTTTGAACATTTCTAAATTATCTAAAGAATTAGGCAAATCCATTTTATTAGCAATTACTATTTCTTTTTTCTTACTTAATTTATCGCTATATTTTTCTATTTCATTTCTAATAATTTTATAATCATCAATGGGATTTCTTCCTTCCATACCACTCATATCTAATACATGGCATAATACTTTAGTACGCATAGCATGTTTTAAAAATTTATCACCTAAACCAATACCTTCACTAGCGCCTTCAATTAACCCTGGCAAATCTGCCATAACAAATACTCGATGGTCTTGAAGTTTAATAACTCCCAAATTAGGTGTAAGTGTTGTAAAATGGTAAGCAGCAATTTTGGGTTTACTAGCACTAATTTGAGATAAAATAGTACTTTTACCAACTGATGGAAAACCAACAAGGCCAACATCGGCCAACATTTTTAATTCTATTTTAAGTAGTTTAATTTCTCCTGGCTCACCATTTTCACTAAATTTAGGGGCTGGATTATCATGAGTTGCAAATGCCTTATTGCCTTTGCCACCTCTTCCACCATGAGCAACAATTACTTTTCCATCTTCTGTAATTAAATCAGCTATTACTAAATTAGTATCTAAATCAATAATTGTAGTTCCAAGTGGTACTTTTATTATGACATCACTCGCATTAGCACCATATTTATTTGATCCTTTACCATTTTCACCTTTATCACCTTTAATTGTTTTCATATATCTTAAATCTACTAAAGTTTTAAGCCCTTTATCAACTTCAAAAATAATATCAGCGCCTTTGCCACCATTACCACCATCTGGACCACCCATTGGTACAAATTTCTCTCTTCTAAATGAGGTACAACCATTACCACCATTACCAGCAATTGCTTTTATTATTGTCTCATCAACAAACATATTATCACATCCTACTTTTTTATTATGTCCTTATCAGTGGGTCTTATATATAAGAAAAAAGCCCTTATTTAAGGACTAAATAACTTAATGGTGATTCCTTAGGGATTCGAACCCTAGACCCACTGATTAAGAGTCAGTTGCTCTACCAACTGAGCTAAGGAACCAACAACAATATGATTATACCTTATATATTTGGAAAATGCAAGATATTTCAAA